>JBAYYO010000006.1:0-23639 GCA_041672985.1 Syntrophomonas sp.
TCCTATTCTTTTCAGAATACTATCGATATATTACTGTGTAAGCTGGGGAACCGCCGTGTACCGAACGGTACGCACGGTGGTGTGGGAGGTCGGCTACTCAAATAATGGGTGGCCTCCTACCCGATTGGGAGGGGAAGAGTTTTGTTACTGTAACCTGGGGAGATAAACCCATCTAAGCAGGATTAGGCGCTTATTCTGATAGGGGAGATTCAGGTAGTATTTAGTGCAAAAATTAGTCAAATAATATTACTGAATGGAGAAAAAATAATCTTGATAATATATCGTTATAACGATATAATATGCATATATTAAGATGGGAGTGTTTTATATGCCATCAATTAGACCGAGTTCTGACCTCAGGAACAAATACAATGAAATATCTGAATTTTGTCACAAGTATGGCGAACCTGTTTATATAACTAAAAATGGTCATGGTGATCTGGTGATTATGAGCATTGAAACCTTTGAAAGCCTTCTGGGCAAGTTTGAGTTGTATAAGCTTCTTGATGAAGGCATGGACTCCATAAAAGCTGGCAAATTAAAGCCATTTGGAAATGCATTTCATGATATTCAGAAGGAGCTCACCGAGTGAAGGAGTATGATGTCATAATTACTGAAGCGGCCCAGCAAGATTTGCGGGAAATAATGGAGACCATCATAAAAGTAGTCAAAGAAGCTTCGGCGTCGCAAGTGCAAAATTTAATCAACCAAATGGAGTTGGCGATTTTAAGTTTAGAAAAAGCACCTTTTGGCAATTCCTTGGTAAGTGACGAAAGATTAGTCACTATGGGTATTCGCAAAATGATGATTGATAAATACATTGTTTTATATATCGCTTCGGAAAAGGATAAATCGGCAGCAGTAGTTAGAATTCTCCATGACCAACGACATTGGAATGATCTAATATAGATTAAACCGATGCTTATGCATGACCTGAATAAGCCCACCCCAAAAACTAGATCTGCCCTGTTATCATCCATCCCTTCGATTTATACATGACCTAAATAACCAAAAGATAGCATACTATAGGTAAAGGATTTCCAAATCCCTCTTTGTATTAGTGCTATTATTTGATAAAATACAGGAAGCACCGCCTGATGCCCTCAACTATTTTATAGTTCCAGCATCTGGTTTATTCTTTAAGATGACACAGGGGGGTGAAAACTGTGACTGTACCCGATTGTTTATTTTGCAAAATTGTAAACAAGGAAATCCCTGCTGAAATAATATATGAAGACGATAGTATTGTGGCAATCAAAGATATTAATCCAGCAGCGCCAGTACATGTGTTAATTATTCCGAAAACACACATCGCTTCACTCAACGATGTTGGCAGCGAACATGTTGAATTATTGGGACATATACAGTTGTTAGCCTCTCGTCTAGCACATGATTCAGGAATCGCTGGACAGGGTTATCGCCTGGTAAATAACTGTGGTCAATGGGGGGGCCAGGCTATTTTCCATCTGCATTATCATTTGCTGGGCGGAAAACAGATGGGTTGGCCTCCCGAATAACCTTGACTCGAAGGCATTAAGAATTGTACAATGTAATGGTGTTTATACAGCCTGGTCAGGTGAGGGGAGGGAAATAATGAGCGAAGTTAAAGTCGGAAAAAACGAATCCCTGGACAGTGCTCTAAAGAGGTTTAAGCGTACGTGTCAGAAATCAGGGGTTATGCAGGATATTAGAAAACATGACCACTATGAAAAACCCAGTATCAAGAAGAAGAAGAAATCAGAAGCTGCCCGTAAGAAGAAAAAGTTTTAGCAAATATTAATGGCGATTGAAAAAAGTCTGGTAGCTCTAGTTTACCAGACTTTTTATTTGAAAACGGGATTTGGGGGTGCAACCGGATGACTTTTATGAATCGAGGTACGCAAAATAGACGCCAAAGGACAGCAGTTATTGTGATTGTTGGAGTTGTGCTGTTAACATTCCTGGTTAGCATAGTAGCTCTTTCTATAGGCTAGGGAAATATAAAATTATAATTAATAAGCTAAGGCGTGTCGACAAAGTTGGCACGCCTTAGCTCGTCAAAAAAGCCAATAGCAACTTTAATAGTATCGCTTGCGATACATCAGTGGTGCCCTGGGGTACTGCGTTAATTCGGAAGACCCTTCAATCGACGTACTTGTTACGGGGACATTCCCCCCCAGGTGTGTGTCCCCATACCTTATGTCGCCTCAATCACGGGCCTTCCGATTGCCTTGCTGTTGACCTTTTTGGCTCGCTCTTACAGGGTGTCGACTTTATCGATACCCTTTTTTACGCGGACATCCAATTAGAAAACGTTGGTGGTGCGCTGTCCGGGAAGCAGCAGCGCAGATTTGCGCATGCAGCGGATTTATAAAGCATATATTGGTAGTGACAAGTATTTATTGCTTGCCGCAAGAACTATGATTATTCTCAGGCCAACACAGGTCAAGCAGTCAACTGGCAGGCTGATATGGAGGGGCGGAAATGGAAAAACGTCGGGAAATCATTAGCAAGGCAATGGCCGATTTATTGGAAATCCCCGCAGATTTAGTGCTGGATTTGCCCAGGCTTACCATCACCGGCAGGAATGAATTGTATCTGGAAAACCATAAAGGAATCATTGAGTATTCCACGGTTCGGATGCGCATAAATCTTAGCCGGGGCTTTTTAGAAGTGAATGGTGATAACCTGGAGATACAAGCCCTTATGCCGGATGAAATGAGAGTCATAGGTGAAATCAGCAGTATAAAGTACCTGGATTGAAGAGGAGGCTAGTATGGCTAACAAGTTTTCAGATCAAATGGGCGGCTTTATATCACTGCGTTTGCGAGGAGCTAATCAGGAAAAGATAATTAACCTGGTTCTGGCACGCGGCATCTATATATGGGACATAAAAAAGCGGGATGACTGCATCTATTTAAAGGTTAGAAATAGTGGCTATGAAGCTTTTAAAACGATCGCTGCAGAGCAGAATTTTGAAATAGAGTTGCTTAAACGCCAGGGACTGCCGTTTTACAAGAAGATTATGAAAAGACGAATGGGGTTGTTTGGGGGAGCGGCACTTTTTATTATAACGTTGTATATTATGTCATCTTTCGTATGGTTTATACAAGTAAGCGGCAACGATAAGGTTGATCGAAACAAGATATTGATGACAGCTGCCCACCATGGTATCTATGTGGGAGCCAACAAATGGAATTTTAGCCGCATTGAGGTTGAAGAAGCAATGCTCCGTGAGATAAACGAGATCTCATATATTGAGTGTGATATTCGGGGGGTAAAAGCTAATATCAAAGTAGTGGAAAAAATATTGCCTGACCTTGCTGTCACCGGTCCCTGCCATCTAGTAGCAAAGCGGGATGGGGTGGTGGAAGATGTGCTGGTTTTAGATGGCCAGGCCAGTGTTAAGGCGGGTGATGTGGTAGTACAAGGGGATATACTTATATCGGGAATTGTTTATCCACCCGTGCCGCTCGAAACTGATGTACTCCCCAACCTGAGCCCTAGCAGTGAACCTTATCAGGTGAGAGCCCGGGGACAGGTGAAAGCCAGGACCTGGTATGAAGGCTATGGGGAGTGTCAGCTAAAGGTGGAGGATATATTGTTTTCCGGTCAAAAATTTACCAACATATATTTGGAAAGTCCGTGGGGAAAATACTTGCTGAAAGGCAGAGCCGAAAATCCTTATGCTATTTATGAGCAAAGTGAAAAGATCTGGCACGGCCCGCTTAAGAACTGGGGTTTGTATTGCTTGAAGACCAGAGAACAGGTGATCAAAACTACTGAATACAGCGAGAGTGAAGCTATAGATATCGCGCAGGAGAAAGCGATGCAAAACCTGCGCCAGGGTATGGAAGGTAATCTCAAGATAGTTGATTCTCATATAGTTATATTATCCTCGCCCAGTGACTCCATTGTACGCATTAAAGTCTGCGCAGAAAGTATCGAAGATATTAGTCTGCCGCAGTCCATCGAAGGGGGGCAAATTAGCAACTAAGGCGTTTTTTGTGATATAATCATTAGGAAATTGGAGCTTAATAGGAGGCTTATTATTTTTGGCCATAAAAGAAAGTAAGTACGTCATAAAAAGCAACCAGCAAGCGGCCATGCTCTTTGGGCCCGGAGATGAAAACCTTCATTATTTGCAGGGGATTTGTGATGCTGAAATGTCTGCTCGAGGAGCAGACATTTATATCCGGGGGGAAGAGGAGCAGGTGGATTATGCTGTTCAGTTAATTACGGATTTAATGGAAATTGTGGACAGCGAGGGTCAGCTCAATATAAATGATATTAATTACGTGGACAAACTCTTGAAAAAAGGGGAGCGACCCGGTTATCAGGCAATTGTTTCGGGAACTCTCATAACCACCCCCCGGGGTAAGTCTATCAAAGCCAGGACCATGGGGCAGAAACGGTATGTACAAGCCATATTAAAGGATGATGTGGTTTTTGGCATCGGTCCGGCCGGTACCGGCAAGACCTATCTGGCAGTAGCGATGGCGGTTAGAGCCCTGCGCAACAAGGAAGTGGAACGCATCATATTGGTGAGACCAGCCGTTGAGGCCGGGGAGAAATTAGGATTTTTGCCCGGTGATTTGGTCGAAAAAGTTAATCCTTACCTGAGGCCGCTCTATGACGGGCTTTTTGATATATTAGGGGTTGATGTTACCCAGCGTTATCTGGAAAAAAACATCATTGAAATAGCGCCCCTGGCTTATATGCGCGGAAGAACACTGAACAGTGCTTTCATAATTCTTGATGAGGCTCAAAATACTACGCCCCAGCAGATGAAGATGTTTTTGACCCGTTTGGGTTTTGGATCCCAGACAGTGGTTACCGGTGATATCACGCAAGTAGATTTGCCGCGCGATGACAACTCGGGTCTGATCGAGATTCAAAAGATACTTGGTGGTATAAAGGGTATTTCCTTTGAGTATCTGGGCAAGGAGGACATTGTTCGGCATCCCCTGGTGCAGAAAATTATCAACGCTTATGAGATTTTCCAATCTCTACAAGATGGCAGTTGAGTTATGGGGAGATTTAAATGAAGCTTACTAATATCTTTAAATACTTTTTCGGAGAAAAGATTATTAATCTTGGCAATAATTCCACTACCATAAAGGTAGGGATGGTTTTTATACTGGTCACCATAATAACCCTGACAATCTTTAGTAATCTCAACCCGCAACAGGTAATGCTGCGGACAGATGAGGTTGCCAAACGCAACATAATGTCAGATATAAATGCTGTCATAGTGGATGAAAAACAAACGGCAGACCTTAAGGTCCAAGCCGCTGACAAGGTGCAGAAATCTTATCAAGGGGATCAATATGCGCTTGCCAATGCACGCACTGAGGTTAATAGTTTCTATACTGATATTAATAATATTTTGCAGTCCACCGAGGCGGACAAAAAGACGCTGCTTAGAAATCTGTTAGAGAATATGGTACAGCGTAAAGAAATGAATTCCGGCTATAACCTGACGACGTTGACTAATTATTTGCTGACTGCCAAACCTCAGGATATTGAGAAGATGCAAGAGGCTACCCTGAGCATGTTGGAACTGGCTATGGAGAAGCCTATTACGGAAGAAGCCCTGGCAGGAGTTTATGGGGAAATAGCGCAACAGGCGGACCAGATAGCCTTTAACCAGTCGGCTATCGAAATCATAAAACTAGCGGCGGTTGATGCTATTCGGCCCAATATGATTTATAACCAGGAAGCTACTGAGAAGGCTATCCAAGAAGCCCAGGATGCGGTTCAACCGGTGCACAAAAATGTGAAAGTCGGTGAAGTCATTGTACGGGAAGGGGACCGCGTAACCGCCGAGCAGATCTCGGTTTTGGAACAACTAGGCATTCAGAGAACCAAGAGTTACTCCCTTACATTATTGGGATTAGCCGCTTTTGTACTTATCGGTTTGTGGCTGGTGAGGGAGTATCTGAGGCGCTATCATAAAGATATAATTGAAAATAATAAATTGATGTTATTACTGGGTTTAATTGTGGTATTGGTGGTTTTAATTGCCCGGTTCCTGACCGCCATTCAAATAGCTGAACGCCCGGAGATAAACGCCATGGCAGGTTATCTGGCGCCAGTGGCGGCGGGTTCTATGCTGATTGCTATTCTTATTGACAACCGTCTGGCCTACTTTATCACTATGATTATGGCCTTATTGGTGGGGTTGCTTACAGAAAATAATCAACTGGCCTATGTTACAGCAGCTTTTGTTAGTGGTACGGTGGGCGTTTACCGGGTTACCCGGTTAAGTCAGTCTGGAGATTTGGCCAAAGCTGGATTCTACATTGCCATAGCTAATGTGGTTGCGATTTTGACCATGACATTAATATCCGGCAACACAACTGTTAGTGTAGTGCTGGTGGGAATATTGTTGGGGGTTATAAGCGGTATACTATCTGCCATTTTGATGATTGGAGCGCTGCCTTACCTTGAAAGTGGCTTTTCCATAACCAGTATGATCAGGCTGCTGGAATTATCTAATCCTAATCATGTGCTTCTCAAACGCCTGCTGCTTGAGGCACCCGGTACCTATCACCACAGCTTGATGGTAGGCAATCTGGCGGAGGCTTCCGCCGAAGCAATTGGAGCCAACCCTTTACTGGTAAGGGTGGGAGCCTATTACCACGACATCGGCAAAATAAAAAGACCTGATTACTTTGTGGAAAATCAACGCGGCTTTGATGAGCCCCACAATAAGATTGCGCCCGCTTTAAGCGCACTAATTATAATCTCGCACGTCAAAGAGGGCGTGGAATTGGCCCAGGAGGCGCGTTTGCCTCAGGTGATCATCGATTTTATTGCGGAGCATCATGGCACCAGTCTGGCCAAATATTTTTATAACCAGGCGATTGAAGAAGAGGGCGAAGGGATGGTAAGCGAAGATAGTTTTAGATATGAAGGACCTAAACCCCAGACCAAGGAAGTTGCCCTGGTGATGCTGGCAGATGCCGTAGAAGCAGCGGTGCGCTCCCTGCCTAATCCTAATGTGGATAATATTCGTGCTATGGTTCGCAAAATAATACGTGATAAACTAAATGACCGTCAATTAGAAGAGTGTGACCTGACTTTCAAGGATCTGGATGTACTCGCTGACAGTTTTTGTAAGGTCTTGGAAGGGGTTTATCATAAACGCATTGAATATCCGGATATAGTACAAGAGTTTACAAAAAGGAGAGAGCAGTATGGATACGATGATAATAAACCAACAGGACAAAGTTAACTATAACTCTGAATTGGAAAATACTATCATAAAAGTTGTTAACGCGACGGCCAAACTAAGACAGGTACCTCGCAAATCTGAGCTAAGTATCCTGCTGGTTGATAATGATTATATAAGAGACCTTAATTCGATTTACCGAAACCAGAACCATGCTACTGATGTTTTATCCTTCGCCATGAATGAATTGGCCGAGGATGAACCTGCTTTTGATTTTTCCAATGAACTGAATGTGTTGGGCGATATCGTTATATCTCTGGAGAAAGCCCAGGCGCAAAGCGAGGAATACGGCCACAGCTTGGCCAGGGAAGTTGGTTTTCTGGTAGCCCATGGTATGCTCCATTTACTTGGATTTGATCATGATACGGATGATGCGGAAAAGATGATGCAAGAGCTGCAGGAAAAAATATTGCAGACGGTGAACCTGGAAAGGTAGACTATGAGGATGAGCAGGTTGAGTCGTAGTTTCTCCTGTGCAATGCGGGGGGTATTTAATTCGATATACGGCGGAGCTAATATGCGAATTCATCTGTTAGCAGCAGCACTTGCGATTGGGATGGGTTTTATTGTACATTTGTCCAGGGTGGAATGGGGATTACTAAGTGTGACTATATTTATAGTACTCGCTGCGGAAACCATCAACACCGCGATAGAGAGAACTGTGGATCTTATAAGCACTAAGCACCATCCTCTGGCTAAACTAGCCAAAGATTTAGCAGCAGGTGGGGTTTTGCTGACAGCAGTTAATGCTATTATAATTGCTATTTTATTATTTGGCCCTTTCCTGATTAGCCTTATCAAATGATGGGAGATTAGATATGAAAACAGCAGACTTGGTAGCTTTGGCACGCCAGGCACAGGAACTGGCTTATGCCCCCTACTCGCAATACCGGGTGGGGGCTGCCTTATTGACAACCGGGGGCCAGATATATACGGGGGCCAACATAGAAAACGCATCCTATGGTTTGACTGTTTGCGCAGAAAGAACCGCCGTTTTCAAAGCTGTTTTGGCCGGGGAGCGTAATTTCCAGGCGATTGCATTGACGGGTAGCGAGGCAGGTTACACAAATCCATGCGGGGCTTGCCTGCAGGTTTTGGCTGAATTCTCCCCTGCTATTAAAATAATTACCGCCAATGGAAAAAATGAGATCAAGGAATATTATTTAAGCGAGATGCTGCCATATGTATTTTCTATAGACCAAGATGATTGGTGTTCAGAGGCACCCGGTGCGTCAAATGAGGAACAGGTTTTGGCCTTCAATCAAGATAATCCGAGCAGGAGGGGTAAGTAATAGTGAAGTCTGGATTTGTAAGTATTATAGGCCGGCCTAACGTAGGGAAATCCACCTTAATTAATAAACTCATCGGATCAAAAATTGCTATTGTCTCGGATAAGCCCCAGACTACCAGAACGAGAATTCAGGGGATACTGACCTCGGATGAGGGACAGATAGTTTTTGTTGATACCCCCGGCATACACAAACCCAAGCATCTATTAGGCGAGTATATGCTGAAAATTTCCACCCAGAGTTTAAAAGAGGTAGATCTTATCTATTATATTACTGATGCCACCCGACCTTTTGGGGCTGGCGAACAATTCATTATCGAACAATTGAAAAACACCGAGGTTCCGGTTTTTTTACTGGTAAACAAAATCGATTTGGTTGAGGAAGAAGAGCTGAATAATTATGTGAAACCTTTTTATAATCAGATGAATTTCACAGAAGTCATTCCTATTTCGGCCGTCAACGGTACTAATTTGAGCTCTTTGTTAGATAAAACATTTCAATTTATGCCGGAAGGCCCACTGTACTACCCGGAAGAGGATCTGACTGATCAACCGGTTTCCTTTATAGTAGCCGAACTGATTAGAGAGAAGGCCTTGCTGCTAACCCGGGATGAGGTCCCTCATTCCCTGGCGGTGGAAATAGAGGAGTTTAAAAATCAGAGTGCCGGTAAAATATATATAAGAGCTATTATTCATACCGAGAGAGATTCACAGAAGGGTATTTTAATAGGTAAAAATGGTCAGATGCTGAAGAAGATAGGGGAGCAGGCGCGAACCGATATAGAAAAAATGCTAAGTTCCTCTGTGTATCTGGATCTATGGATAAAGGTTAAGAAGAACTGGCGTGATAACCAAAACAACCTCAACCAATTGGGATATCGTTTGTAGTTGATAGAGGCGAGAAATAAGTTCAGTGTGGTGCCTGGCACAACTTATTCATTTAGGGGAGAGTGGAAGAGTTTGATAAACCTGGCTTCTTTTTTGGATAGTACTGACTTGAGACCCGAAGCAAGGAAGATTGATATTGAGACTTTGTGCAGAGAGGCAGTCAAGTATAGCATGGCTGCCGTTTGTGTGCAGCCGGCCCGTTTGGCATCAGCCCGGCCCATATTGATGGGCAGCCCGGTGCATCTGTGCACCGTAATTGGCTTCCCCCTGGGTGCGGATGGGCAGGAGAGCAAAAGCTACGCGGCGGCTAAAGCCCTGGAGTACGGTGCCGATGAACTTGATATGGTTATTAATATTGGTGCTATAAAAGATAATGACTTTGCTGCGGTTATCCGGGAAATTGAAGCTGTACTGGTTTTGAAGCAACAACGGGATTTCCTGCTTAAGCTCATTGTTGAGACGGCTCTTTTAAATGAGCTTGAACTGGCCCGTATTACTGAATATATAAGTCAGACGGAAGCGGACTATATTAAAACCTCGACCGGGTTTTCCAGCCGAGGTGTAAGTCTTGAGGATATACAGATAATTAATAGGTATAAATCAGATGCACTTATGATTAAGGCGGCTGGTGGTATCCGGGATATAAATTTTGCCATGGAACTGCTCCAGGCCGGGGTAAACAGGCTGGGCAGCAGCAGTGCTGGAAAATTGCTGGAGGAGTATGCCCGCATAACCAAGCTGTAGACATTATTTTCAAACCCTCCACAATTATACGTTTCTTTGAGGAGATAGCGTCAAAAATAAATTTTGTGTTATTTGTGGAGCCAGCGGCAAAATGGAGGTTATTATGTATTATAAGAGCCGTTCCATCATCCTGAAAAACCGGGATCTAAGAGAGAGTGACCAGCTGCTTACCATATTTACAGAGAAAGAGGGCAAAATAACCGCTGTAGCCAGGGGGGTAAAAAAGCCTAAAAGCAGTTTGCGAGGCTGCGTCCAACCTTTTTGCCATTCATTATTATTTTATAATCGGGGCAAACAAATGGATTTAATCACCCAGGGTAAAATAATCGACTTTTTCGGTAATTCACGGGAGGATATCAATAGGACCCTCTACTCGATGTATATGATGGAATTAATAGATAAGAGCCTGATGGAAAAGGTCCCCTTGCCGAATTTGTACACAGCTTTGCTGCGGGTTTTCGAACTTATCAATGAGGAGGGATTAAACCTGGTGTTGGTCCGGTATTTCGAAAGCAGATTACTTGTAAATCTGGGCTACAAGCCGGTGGTTAACCAATGTGCCCGGTGTGGGAACAGAGAGTTAAAGGATTATAATTTCAGCCTGGCCGATGGTGGTTTGATTTGCCATTCCTGCCTGGAACCGACCGACTCCCGGATAAAGCTAAGCGGAGAAAGTGTGGCCTTGATTAAACTTCTCTGTGAAGGTTCGCTGCAAACTGTACAAAGGGTTAAGGCCTCCCCGGCTGCCATGCAGCAAATTGAGCTTTTCTTGGAAAGGTACCTGGAGTACTACCTGGAAAGGAGATTTAAGGTCAAGAACACCATCCGCTGGTTAAAAAAAGCTGTGCCAATTTCCATTTGACAAGCCCCCAACTGGTTGATAAACTATCATTGAATTTAATAGCCAAACGATGATGAAAAGTAGTAAGATAAACCGCCTTTTACAGAAAGCTGGGCAGGATGGGAACCAGTAGAGGCGTTACCTGAAGGCGTTTCGGAGCAGGCAGGCGTTGAAGAGGTGGGCCACGTGCCAAGCAGGGTGGAACCGCGGGTTTACCCCGTCCCTGTTAGGGTACGGGCGTTTTTTATTATGGGGAACGATTATTTGGTTACCCTTTCGAAACAAATGCAAAATTACATAGGAGGTAAATAGATGAATTTTCAGCAGATAATAATGAAACTGCAGGATTATTGGGGCCAACAAGGCTGCATTATTCAACAGCCCTACGATATGGAAAAGGGCGCCGGCACCATGAATCCGGCCACAGCTTTACGCAGTCTGGGGCCCGAACCATGGAACGTCGCCTATGTAGAACCTTCCCGGCGCCCTACCGATGGCAGGTATGGTGAGAACCCCAATCGTCTCCAACATTACTATCAATTCCAGGTTATTCTCAAACCTTCCCCTGATAATGTCATTGAACTATATTTGGAAAGCTTGCGCCAGTTGGGTGTGGAACCAGAAAAACATGATATCAGGCTGGTTGAAGATAACTGGGAATCGCCTACCCTGGGAGCCTGGGGACTGGGCTGGGAAATATGGCTGGACGGCATGGAAATCACCCAGTTTACCTATTTTCAGCAGTTTGGGAGCATTGATTGCTATCCAGTCTGCGCGGAGATAACCTATGGCATCGAGCGCATTGCTATGTATATTCAGACAAGGAAAGTGTTTATGATATTGAATGGGTGGAGGGGATCAGCTATGCTGACGTACATCACCAATCTGAAGTGGATTACTCCCACTATAACTTCACAGTTGCCGATGTACCTACTCTAACTACTATGTTCAATCTTTGCGAAGAAGAGGCCCGGAGGGTGGCTGCCCGGCAATTACCTCAGCCAGCCTACGATTATGTTTTGAAATGCTCGCACCTATTTAATCTTCTGGATGCCCGGGGCGCTATCAGTGTCACCGAACGTACCGGGTATATTGCCAGGGTGCGCAATCTGGCCCGTACAGTTGCTAGAGAGTATCTTGAACAAAGGGAACGATTAGGTTACCCGCTTTTAAAAGACGAAAAGTTAAGAAAAGAACTCTTGAAAACAGAGGAGGTACAGAGTTAATGAGCAGAGATTTGCTTTTGGAAATAGGTGTCGAAGAAATGCCTTCAGCGTTTATGAGCAGGGCTCTGGCAGACTTGAAGGATATTGCTGCCCGCAAATTTGATGAGCAAAGAATCACCTGCAGATCTATTAATACCCTGGGGACTCCCCGCCGTTTGGTATTGCATATCCAAGGACTGGATGAGAAGCAGGCAGATGCATTAATTGAAACCAGGGGTCCCAAAAAGAAGAGTGCCTTTGACCAGGATGGCATTCCCAGCAAAGCATTACTGGGATTTGCCCGCTCCCAGGGCATGGAGGCAGCGGATCTTGAATTTCGGGAAACGGGCGGGGTTGAGTATGTATATGCGGTCAAGAAGGAGAACGGCGGATTAACGGAGGAATTACTGCCGGGCCTATTGTTGGCTATAATTAATGGGTTGAATTTTCCCAAATCGATGCGGTGGGGGTATTATCATACCCGTTTTGCCCGCCCCATAAGATGGCTCCTGGCTCTGTACGGGGATAAAAGCATTGATATACAGGTGGAAAATGTGCACAGTTCCGACTATACCAGGGGCCACCGATTTTTAACTCCTGAACCTATACAGGTGGCGGCTATAGATGGTTATTTTGCTGCTCTGCGAGACAACTATGTGATAGTTGATCAAGCTCAAAGAAAGGAAATGATCAGGCAGCAGGTTCAAGAAGCAGCTGCCCGGGCAGGGGGCAGGGCCATGGAAAATGAAGACCTGTTGAATGAAGTAACCTTTTTGCTTGAATATCCTACCGCATTTTATGGGGAGTTTTCACCTTCGTACCTGGAGGTTCCGCCAGAGGTTCTGACCACCAGTATGATTGAGCATCAGCGGTATTTCCCGGTTTTTGATAAAAACAATAATCTTCTGCCTGGTTTTATTGGGGTCAGAAATGGCACTGATTATTGCCTTGATATAGTTAAGGCGGGCAACGAAAGGGTCCTAAAGGCTCGTTTGGAAGATGCTCTGTTCTTCTGGAAAGAAGACACTGGGAAGACTTTAGCAGAACTTGTACCGGGATTAAATGATGTCCTCTTTCATGAGCGACTGGGGAGTGTCCTGGAAAAGGTGGAACGTTTACGCAATTTGGTGATTTATATAGGCGGCGAAAATGGGATGAGCACCCCGGCCAGACTTGACCGGGCGGCATACCTTTGCAAAGCTGATCTGCTGAGTAATATGGTATATGAATTCCCTGAACTGCAAGGTATTATGGGTCGCTACTATGCATTGCAAGGGGGGGAAGATAGTGAGGTCGCCGAGGCTATTGTGGAACACTATCTGCCCCGATTTGCCGGCGATAAACTGCCTGCTTCGGAAACCGGGATTGCCCTCTCCATGGCGGAAAAAATATATAATCTGACGGCGTTTTTTGCTATTGGCATCAAACCCTCCGGGTCACAGGATCCCTATGCTTTACGGCGCCAGGCGATGGGGATAGTTAATATAATTATTGATCTGGGGTTAAAAATTGATCTGCGTAAACTGATAGTTCACACTTATACAGCCCTGACATTTTTGCAGCCGGATAGAAGTGAAGCAGATACTATGACTGACCTGATGGATTTCATCCTGCAAAGAATGCGGGGAGTTATGCTGGAACGGGGTTTTTCGTACGATATAATAGATGCGGTCTTATCTCAAGACGGTGGTGATTTACAGCAGATCATAGCCAGGGCAGAGGCCGTGCAAGAATTTAAGAGCTCTCCTGATTGGGAAGATTTTCTGGTGGTGTTTAACCGCTCCCATAACCTATCCAAGAAGTGGTCCAGTAAAAATGTGCAAGAGGATCGCCTGATAGATAATAGTGAAAAAGCCCTCTATCAGCACTACCTTAAACTAAAACCCGAGGTGGAAAGGATGGCTGATGAGCAACGCTATACCGAAGCCTTAAAAATGCTGGCCGGACTGCGGGCAGATATCGATCAATTTTTCGAAGCTGTAATGGTTATGGCAGAAGATGAAGAACTTAAAGCGGCCCGGTTAGGTATATTGAAGGCTGTGGCAGATTTATGTATTTCGCTGGGTGATTTCACTAAAGTTTTGCCGTAAAATTTTTCTTGCCAAACAGGATATTTTTATTCTATATAGTATATATAATTAGTGTGGTTTTACCCAAACAGTATAGCATAATTGGTGGTGAATAAAATCGAACTAAACGAACGTCAAGAAAAAATCCTTGATATCGTCAAAAACCATGGTCCCATTACCGGTGAAAATATTGCTGAACATTTGGAGGTTACCAGAGCTGCCTTACGTCCTGATCTGGCTGTATTGACTATGTCCGGGTATTTGGATGCCAAACCACGGGTGGGCTACACTTATAAAACTGATAGTGCGAACAATAGGATAAAGAAAATTTTAAATCAATATGGGGTTAAGGATATTATGTCGATGGCCGTGGTGGTCAAGGAAAAGTGCAGCATTTATGATGCCATCGTAACCTTGTTTTTAGAGGATACGGGCAGTATTTTTGTGGTTGAGAAGGACAATTCTCTGACCGGTTTGGTATCTCGCAAGGACCTCCTGAAGACTACGCTGGGAAAGGTTGACATTCATCAGATGCCAGTGAGTGTAATAATGACGCGTATGCCCAATATTATAACGGCTGACAGTAACGACACCGTGGTAGAAGCAGTGAAAAAGATTGTAGAACATGAAGTGGATTCCCTGCCAGTAGTGAAACGGGTTAAAAATACTTCCGGAGAGGAAACCCTGGAGGTAGTGGGAAGGGTAACCAAAACCAACATAACCCGTTTGTTCCTGGATTTGGCTTTTAAATAGACGAGGAGGTTTGGATTTTGACTAATCATTTGCCAGGGGTTTTTATAGTATCAGATTCAATCGGGGAGACGGCTGAGATGGTGGTCAGAGCTGCCGCCAGCCAGTTCAACTCGGGATCCATGGAAATAAGGCAGATTCCTAATATCTCTGATAAGGGGATTCTGCAAGAAATCGTCCAGCAAGCCTTGGAGAACAATTTCCTGATCGCCTATACTCTGGTTCTGGATGAGCTGGGGGAATTTCTCCGACAGGAGGCTGACAGAGCCGGGGTCGTATGTGTTGATGTTTTGGGTCCCATCATCGCTGCCTTTGAAGAAGCCAGTCATATGTCTCCCAAAAGAGAACCGGGATTATTGCGTAAAATAGACGAAATGTATTACCGTCGAGTAGAGGCCGTTGAGTTTGCCGTACGTTATGACGATGGTAAGGATCCCCGGGGTATAACGCAAGCAGACATTGTCCTGGTTGGAGTTTCCCGGACTTCCAAGACACCGCTGTCCATGTACCTGGCCCATAAACGGATAAAAGTTGCTAATGTGCCGCTGGTTCCAGAAGTATCACCACCCGAAGAACTTTTCAAGGTTGAGCGCGGCAAGGTGATCGGTCTGGTTATAAGACCGGAATTATTAAATAATATCCGGGTGGAAAGACTGAAAACACTGGGTCTGACTGGACAGGCTAGTTATGCCAACTTTGAACGAATTTTGGAAGAGCTGGAATATGCGGATGAATTAATGAAAAAACTGGGCTGCCCTGTAATTGATGTAACTAATCGCGCTGTGGAAGAAACAGCCAGCAAAGTGTTGGAAATCTACTATAGGAGGTTAAGTAATGTCTAGCAAAAAGTTTGTCTACCTATTCGAAGAAGGAAAATCTGATATGCGTACAATCTTAGGAGGGAAGGGGGCCAATCTGGCTGAGATGACCAGGATCGGGCTGCCGGTTCCGCCTGGTTTTACCATAACTGCCGAGGCTTGTAATGAATATCTGGCTCTTGGCCAGGAGTTTCCCGAGGGTCTGATGGAACAAGTCCTGGCAGCACTGCGTAATTTGGAAGATAAAACAGGCAAGAAATTTGGAGATAAACAAAACCCGCTCCTGGTTTCGGTAAGGTCCGGAGCCGCAGTATCAATGCCCGGGATGATGGATACCATTTTAAACCTGGGCTTAAACGATGAATCTGTGCAGGGATTGGCTGCATTATCAGGTGATGATAGATTTGCATACGATTGCTATCGCAGATTTATTCAAATGTTTAGCAATGTAGTGCTGGAGATTGAACACGTTAACTTTGAGGAAATCGTAGAGAAATATAAACGCAAATTAGGATTAATATTTGATTATGAAATCCCGGCCGGAGAGCTTAAAGAAATTATCAGAGAATACGAGGCATTTGTGGAGCAGGATAAAGGCCTGCAATTTCCTCAGGATGTAAACGAACAGCTTATTATGGCCATTAAGGCGGTATTCAGTTCTTGGAAGAATCAGAGAGCAGTTGTTTATCGACGTATAAATAAAATCCCCGATGATCTGGGCACGGCAGTTAACATTCAATGTATGGCTTTCGGGAATCTGGGGGATGACTGTGGGACAGGCGTAGCCTTTACTCGCAGCCCCTCCACTGGAGCGCCTGAACTGTACGGAGAATTCCTGGTTAACGCTCAAGGTGAAGATGTGGTGGCAGGAATCAGAACTCCTCTGCCCATATCCAAATTACAAGAAAGTCTGCCCTCTGTATATCAGCAGTTTGTAGATACCTGCACCAACCTGGAGACCCATTATCGGGATATGCAGGATATTGAGTTCACCGTGGAAAAAGGGGTTCTTTACATGCTGCAGACCAGGACTGGTAAAAGGACTACCAAAGCAGCCGTCAAAATAGCAGTAGATATGGTCAATGAAGGGCTTATAACTAAGGAAGAAGCTTTACTCAGAATCGATCCGGAACAGATTGACCAGCTTTTACATAGACAGATTGATAACACCGTGCAGTTAAATCCTATTGCCCAGGGCCTGCCCGCTTCCCCTGGAGCAGCCAGCGGCAAGGTAATTCTTAATGCCGATTTGGCTGAAAAAGTGGGTGAAGCAGGAGAGAGAGTGGTCCTGGTCCGCAATGAGACCGCTCCCGACGATATTCATGGCATAGTATATTCCCAAGGAGTGCTAACCGCCCGCGGAGGGATGACTTCACATGCAGCGGTGGTAGCGCGTGGTATGGGAAAACCATGTGTTTGCGGTTGCGAGACTATTAAGATAGATACCGAAGCTAAACTGTTTACTGTTAATGGGGTAATAGTAAAGGAAGGGGACGTCATAACTCTGGATGGCTCGACCGGCAAAGTGATGCTGGGAGAAGTACCCATGATAGAACCCACATTGTCAGACGATTTTGAGACTCTTCTGAGCTGGGCCAATGATATAAAGAGGCTCGCGGTCAGAGCTAATGCCGATACACCTGGGGATGCAATCAAGGCTCGAGAATTTGGCGCTGAAGGTATTGGACTATGCCGAACTGAGCATATGTTTATGGCTCAGGAACGGCTGCCCAGCGTGCAAGAAATGATATTATCAGAAAGCTTAGCCGATCGGGAAGCTGCATTGGCCAAACTATTACCTTTCCAGCGCGATGATTTCTACGGTATATTAAAAGCTATGGCGCCCCAACCGGTTACCATCAGGTTATTGGATCCCCCCCTGCACGAGTTCCTGCCTGACCATGAATCCTTGATGCTGGAAATCGCCGAGATGAGGCATAATAAAGCTAATCAATACGATATATTTGCCCGGGAGGAGTTGGCCAAGAAGGTTCAGAAACTGTCAGAAGCCAACCCCATGCTGGGACACCGGGGGTGCCGACTGGGGCTGACCTACCCCGAGATATACATTATGCAGGCTCGAGCGATATTCGAAGCCATGTGTTTGCTGAAGAATGAGGGTGTAGAAACTTTTGCGGAAATAGAGATTCCGCTGGTGATGGATAATATGGAATTTACACTGCTCAGGGAAGATATACTGACAGTTTATGAAGAGGTTAAGACCGCTGCCGGGATAGAACTGGACTTTGTTCTGGGTACTATGTTGGAACTTCCCCGGGCTTGCATTGTTGCTGATGAAATAGCACAGCAGGCAGAATTCTTTTCCTTTGGTACCAATGATTTGACTCAGACCACTTTCGGTTTCAGCCGGGATGACGCTGAAGGCAAGTTTATCCCCATTTACCTGGAAAGGAAAATAATAAAAGACAACCCCTTTGCGGTACTCGATCGCAAAGGGGTGGGAGCCTTAATGAAAATAGCGGTAGAAAAAGCCCGGACTGTCAGACCGGAAATCCTCATGGGGATATGCGGTGAGCATGGCGGCGAGCCCAGCTCGGTGGAATTTTGCCATCTCATAGGCCTGGATTACGTAAGCTGTTCCCCCTATAGAATACCGATTGCTCGGCTGGCTGCCGCTCAGGCCCAAATCAAAAACGGTTAAGTTTAGTGAGAAATTATGAGATGATCCTGGCAACAAGACACGGTAGGTGATAAGCACTGGGTTTCAAGGCACCGAACAAAAGAGAGCCTGGGCATTATGGAATAATGCCTGCTCAATAGTCAAACGCAGGTTTTCCAGCGCGTCGTGATCCTTACTTGCGTCCTATTTTCTGGGATTAGTCTAAAACCTGTGATCTGGTTATCTAAAATGCCAGGTCGCAGGTTTTAAATACAAAAGGAGAATTTTATATAAAATTTAAAGGAATAAAGATAAACATTGTAGTATAAGAATGAGGAAGAGAAAAGGTTGTCACTCAGGGTAAGTATTAATGTTAGGAATAGGAAGCCAAAAGACAAGCACCATAGGGGCGGGATTTCCTATTAAACTTCTGCATTTCTTAACCTTAAAGGCTAAGAAATTTTTTATTCCAGATGAGGTGAAGTTTGAAAGAAATTATTTCATGAGGTTTTGTGCTTGAGCGTTCGCGAAAGGAATGGATATACATATGACCGTTCGGGAAGAAATTGAAGCTCGGGAAAATACCGGACTGAATAGCTTGGCTACCCGGGCCCAAAATTCAGCGGGCCGGCAAATTCAAGAAGTACCTGATCCTATTCGCACCTGTTTTATGATTGACAGGGATAGAATAGTACATTCAAAGTCCTTCCGCCGCTTAAAACATAAAACTCAGGTTTTTGTAGCGCCGCCGGGGGACCATTACCGTACCAGACTTACCCATACGCTGGAAGTCAATCAGATAGCGAAGACTATTGGGGCAGGTCTAAATCTAAATCTGGATCTTATTGAAGCCATAGCCCTGGCCCATGATGTCGGGCATACACCTTTTGCTCACGCGGGCGAACAATACTCAATGAATTAACCGGCGGGCATTTTCGTCATAATGAAAACAGTATTCGAGTTTTGACCCGGGTAGAGCAGCACCATGGCAAGAGCGGCTTGAATCTATCTGCTGAGGTTCTGGACGGAGTTTTGCATCACAGCGGTTACGGACAGGGTTCACCACAAGCGTCTACCCTGGAAGGACAGGTAATTCGTATAAGTGATAAAATTGCTTATGTGCAACATGATATAGATGATGCTATCCGGGCTGGATTACTGACCGTGCAAGAAATACCGGGCGAATTTCTGGATATACTCGGGACTACACATAGTCAGAGGATTGCTACCCTGGTAATCGATACTATTTATCATACCCGTCAATTGATGACATCCAGCCAGGTTCCGGTGGTAGAACCAGGCCCTAAAACCGAAAAGGCTTTGAGGGGGCTGCGGGAATTTATGTTTGAAAACATCTACCGGGGTCCGGTGTGTCAGGCGGAGAGAAGCCGGGCGATGTTTATCATTGCCAACCTTTATGATTATTATAAGAAATTTCCGGATAAAATGAGCCCCTTATATCTGCAAATAGCTGCTGAAGAGGGGCTGGAAACAGCAGTGCTGGATTATATTTCAGGGATGAGCGATCTTTACTGTATCTGTCTATTCAAGGATATTTATATGCCTCAGTCACTGGTTCCCGATACCGGCAAGATATTTGGGGCGCCTTATGATTATTAAACTCGATAAAAAATATTGGGGAATCAGATATTTCTTTTAAATTTAAAAGGTATTTTTCCGTCAATATAGAATAGTAGGTGGGAGTCATGGCAAAATACGAAGATGAACAGAATATTCGCGAAATTGAATCACGCTTGGACATAGTGGAGTTAATTTCCGAAACTGTCCACCTCAGTCGCAAGGGTAATAATTATTGGGGTTTGTGTCCGTTTCACCAGGAGAAAACCGCTTCGTTCAGTGTGAATCGGGACAAGCAAATGTTTTATTGTTTTGGGTGTCATGCGGGCGGTAATATTTTTTCTTTTGTTATGAAGAAAGATGGGCTGGAATTTAGAGAAGCCCTGGAAATATTAGCTGCTAAAGCGGGGGTTGAGATTAATAATCCCCGGGACAGAAAAACCGTAGATAAGCGTAAAGCAATTGTGGCGGTTAACAACGCGGCAGCCCAATATTATAACGAACTCCTCATGAGTAACTTGGGTCACACGGCCCGGGCCTATTTGGAAAAGAGAGGAATTGCCAGGGAGACTATCAGCCTTTTTAATCTAGGTTATGCTTGCGATGAATGGAACAATCTGGAAGAGTATTTGCTTAAAAAAGGTTTTTCAGCTGAAATAGTGAAATCATCCGGGTTAATAAAGCGTAGTGAAAAGAAAAACCGTTTTTACGATTTGTTCCGGCATCGAATTATTTTTCCTATAATGAAATATAATTTGGATGTGGTGGGATTTGGAGGTAGAAGTCTGGGGGAGGCTCAGCCCAAATACCTCAATACAGCTGAAACAGATTTGTTCTCCAAGAGGAATAATCTATATGGCTTATCACAGGCCCGAGAAAGCATCCGGGAAGCCAATAGGGCAATCCTGGTGGAAGGTTATATGGACTGTATTAAATTACAGCAGTCAGGTGTAAAAAACGTAGTAGCTTCATTGGGGACAGCCCTTACTGAGGAACAGGCCCGATTATTACGCAGGTATTCCGAAAAAGTTATAATAATTTACGATGGAGATGAAGCTGGACAACGTGAAACCCTGCGTGCGATAACAGTTCTCCGTGGCGCAGAATTAAAAGTGGAAATAATAAGTCTTCCCCCGGGCCAAGATCCGGACGATTTTATAGATTATTATGGGAAAGAGGGATTTTGGCATTATATACAGAATAATGGATATAGTGATATAGAGTTCAGGTTGAATCGACATGTTAAAGCTACTCCGATACTTGACCTGGAAGCGAAGATAAACATTATCAACCTGCTCAAAGCTGATATTGTGAGTTTAGCCAGCGCTTTGGAGAAGGATGCCTATATCAAAATGCTGGCACGAAAACTTAGAGTGGAAGAAAACATTGTCCGTCAGGAATTTCATCAAAGCCGTAATCGGCGCTCCAGCAATAAGAATAGGAATAATATTGAAATTATCCGGGATAATAATAAGTACGGTAAATATGGTATACAAGAGAAAATTATGGCAGCCATGTTAAAAGACCAGACCTTATTTGATAAAGTTAAAAATAGAATTGGGATAACTTTCTTTGCGGATCCTGAATACCGGGCCTTAATTGCAAAGTATGACCAGTTGCAGGGGGACCAGATAGCAAAAATGAGAGAAATAATGCATAGTGCTCCTTCCGAAGAAATTGAATCGGCTTATGCGAGGATAGCCATGCTAATCGATGAAGATAATCCTGAAGAAGCCAGAGAAGTGGAAGAATTTATCATGCGGGTTGAACAGAAAAAGGCAGAATACCAATGGCAAAAAACTTTTGAAAAATTAAAAACACTTAATGATACAGGTGATTTTGATTCCGTACTTGCCTTTATTATGAATATAGAAGAAACTACCAATCCAACCCGGGAAGGGGGTTCACTGTGAAACTTGAACGTAAGATGGCAGATAGCATAAGTGCTCTGGCCGAAAAAGGCAAGAAAAAGAAAAACCTGACCTATGACGAAATTATGGAAGAGCTGCAGAGTTATAATCTGGAGCCTGACTTAATAGATGATATTTTGGAGCATCTGCAGACCCTGGGAATTACTGTAGGCCAAGAGGGGGAGCATGAAGGTAATGCTGATGAGAGTGAACCAGAAAGTGTAGAAACTGAAAAAGTGGTTGTGCCCGATGGGGTTGAAATAGATGACCCGGTCCGCATGTATCTTAAAGAAATAGGGCGGGTTCGCCTGCTTACTGCCAATGAAGAAATAGAGCTGGCTCTGTTGATTGAAGCTGGCGATGAAGAAGCCAAACGAAAGCTGGTCGAGGCCAACCTCAGACTGGTTGTGAGTATTGCTAAACGTTATGTCGGTCGCGGCATGCTTTTCCTTGATTTGATACAGGAGGGCAATCTGGGCCTTATGAAGGCGGTAGAAAAGTTTGATTATCGCAAAGGGTTTAAGTTCAGCACTTATGCCACCTGGTGGATTAGACAGGCTATAACCAGGGCCATCGCCGACCAAGCCCGTACCATAAGGATACCAGTGCATATGGTAGAAACCATCAACAAGCTGTCACGCGTACAACGGAGCCTCCTGCAGACTTTGGGGCGGGAACCTACCCCCGCCGAAGTGGGCCAAGAGATGGATATTCCAGTAGAAAGAGTAATTGAGATTATGAAGGTTGCTCAGGAACCGGTTTCCCTGGAAACCCCCATCGGCGAAGAAGACGATAGTCATTTGGGTGATTTTATTACCGATGAGGAGGCTGAATCACCGGAGGAATCTGCTTCGTTCGTTCTATTGCGCGAACACATGGATGGAATATTAAACACCCTGACAGAGCGAGAAGAGAAAGTATTGCGGTTGAGGTTTGGGCTGGATGATGGACGCCCCCGAACCCTGGAGGAAGTGGGCCAGGAATTTGGAGTTACCCGGGAGCGGATCAGGCAGATCGAGGCTAAGGCATTGCGTAAACTTCGCCATCCATCCCGTAGTAAAAAACTCAAAGATTATATTGAATAAAATTAACCCGATCAATGCATTCCTGATAGCAAAAATTATTAAGGAGCTGTATTGACAGGACTTCCTAATGATTATATAATAAGCATCGTTGGGTCCTTCCTCGATAGCTCAACGGTAGAGCATCCGGCTGTTAACCGGAGGGTTGTAGGTTCGAATCCTACTCGGGGAGCCATTTGATAAAAACAGCGGTAATTGTTTGTTTTACCGCTTTTTTTCTGCTAATAGCCTCTCAAAATAATATGGATTTGCTATTGATTTTTGTGGGGATATTATATATACTAACTCTTGCGGGGTTTTCGAGAACTCCGGGCCTATAGCTCAGCTGGCAGAGCTACCGGCTCATAACCGGTTGGTCCCAGGTTCGAATCCTGGTAGGCCCACCATTATGGCCCCTTGGTCAAGCGGTCTAAGACACCGCCCTTTCACGGCGGTAACGGGGGTTCGAGTCCCCCAGGGGTCACCATTAGGGCGATTAGCTCAGTTGGGAGAGCGCCTGCCTTACAAGCAGGATGTCGGCGGTTCAAGCCCGTCATCGCCCACCATAAGTAAAACAAGGATTTCTAATTTATTTTAGAGATCCTTTTTTTGCGTCCGGGTTATTTTCAGCATCAATTATAGGAGAAGGAC
>JBAYYO010000007.1:0-20306 GCA_041672985.1 Syntrophomonas sp.
TCTGCGAAAATAAGACAATTTTATAACTCTTTGGTGGACGGCGGTTTGAATGTTACCCTCCGCGAAGAAAGAGGGTCTGACATTGAAGCAGCGTGCGGTCAATTGAGTGCCAAAAAAGAACGCTAGTGAGCAGCATGGGAATCGAAGTGATCGAGGTGTGTTATGAAGGTTGCAGCTATTACCGACATTGGATTGCATAGGAAAAGGAATGAAGATTGTTACTTTATTAATGAAGAACGATCCTTCTTCATAGTATGTGATGGAATGGGTGGGCATAAGGGTGGAGACGTGGCTTCCCGGTTGGCCGTACAAACGATGCAAAAGCATCTGTCTTTCACCACCTCTGCAGAAATAATTCCCAAACTGCGTAACGCTGTTAAAATGGTCAATGAGGCTATTTATACGAAGGGCAGGTCTGATGAATCCTTATTTGAAATGGGGACTACTCTTACTGCAGCAGTAATTAGAAATGGAAATATGGTCGTAGCCCATGTCGGAGACAGCAGCTTATTTCTTTATAAAAAGGATGGCAGGTTAAAGAAGGTCACCCGTGATCATACTTTGGCAGAACAGATGTTAACCGATGGATTACTTAAGAAAGAAGAGCAGCCGGCCAATGCATATAATCATGTATTAACGAGAGCGGTTGGGGTGGAAAGCCAAGTAGAGGTCGATATTTTTCAGGAAGAGATAATGGCCGGCGACTGGATTATGATTTGTACAGATGGATTAACAGATTTAGTCAGCGAGAATGAGATTTATGAAAAACTTAAGTCCGCCCAGGAACCCCAGGCAACTGCCCAGGCACTGTTGGACCTGGCCATGAACAAAGGTGGATATGATAATATTACAATCGTACTCTTATCCGTTTAATTAGGAGGTACAGAATTTGAACGGCATAACATTAGGTGGTCGTTATGAGTTAATCGAAATCGTCGGGGAAGGTGGAATGTCAACCGTATACAAAACCAGAGACAAGATTCTGGATAGGATTGTGGCGGTAAAAATACTCAAAGATGAGTTTTCCAGGGACCAGGGCTTTGTGGAAAAATTTAAAACCGAAGCGCTGTCAGCAGCGAGTATATCCCATCCTAACATTGTCAATATCTACGATGTTGGCATGGATGCCAATGTGCATTATATCGTCATGGAATATGTAGATGGCCAGACTTTGAAGGATGTTATCCGGCAACAAGCACCGCTGCCGGTAGAAAAAGCCGTTGATATTGCTGTCATGATATGTGATGGAGTCCATCATGCCCATGAGAAAGGGATCATTCACCGCGATATTAAGCCCCATAACATTCTAATCACTGAACAGGGTATGGTGAAAGTTGCAGATTTTGGTATAGCCAGAGCTATCAGTGCCGGAACGATTACTTATGGTGAAAACATTGTAGGTTCAGTGCACTATTTCTCGCCCGAACAGGCTCGAGGAGAAGTAATAAACAGAACCACAGATATATATTCCATTGGCTGTATTCTTTATGAGATGCTTACCGGCAAAGTGCCATTTGATGCTGATAGTCCGATAACTGTCGCATTAAGGCATATTCATGATGATCCCCCCTCGCCCCGCTTAATAAATCCTGAAGTACCTTTAGTCCTGGAAGGAATAGTACATAAAGCCATGGCCAAGATTCCCGCCCAAAGGTTCCCAACTGCCCAGGATATGCGCAATGCGCTTCTGAAAATTTACAATGGGAAGGGCGTTGCCATCGCTGATTACGAACAACCGGCTCAGGATAAGAAAAAAAGGAAAATACGCCCGGTCAGTGTGGGCCTGATTGCTATTGCTATCATAGGATTTATATCTGGAGTCTTATACATGATGGGAGGCAATATTTTTGGCGCCGAGATAGCCGTACCTAATATTGTCGGCATGGATATAAAGCAAGCCAATGAGGAACTTTCCAACCTGGGGTTGGTTATGAAAGAGATCGGTAGGGAGAATAGTGATCAGATCAAAAAGGACGCAATTAAATCCCAGGAACCGGGTCAAGGGCGTAAAGTCAAAGCTGGCAGCGAGATAGAGGTTGTAATCAGTGAAGGCGCTGAGCAGGTGAAGGTTCCTAATATATCAGGGGTTAGCATTAATGATGCCACTACTCGTCTGGCTAATAGAGATTTAAATCTGGGAAATATAGATCCAGTCTATGATGAAAAATATGCGGACGGGATAGTTATTTCCCAGGACCCCCTGGCTGATGTCAGTGTGCCAGTGGGTACCAAAGTCAACGTGGTGGTCAGCAAAGGGAAGCAGCCTGAACGGGTGACGGTGCCAAAACTAAAAGGATTATCGCAGAATGATGCGCTTAAAAAGCTGCAGGACAATAAACTGGATTTGGGCAATGTAAACCAGCAGGGGAGCAAAGACTATTTTGCTGATCAAATATTGGCTCAGGACCCCGCCGCGGGGGTACAAATAGAGGCCGGCACCAAAGTAAATGTTACCCTCAGCACCGGACCGGGGCCATCATCCAAGACCACCCGCCTGGAATTTAAGCTGCCTGACGACAAGCCCTACTATAATGTCGTGATAAAGGTAAATGATGCCCAGGAAAGTCGCGAGGTATACAATGTCAGGCATAGGGCCAAAGATACAGTCAGAGTAGGCGTCAATTATTATGGCACGGGAACAGCTGAAGTGTTGCGCGATGGGACACACTTCAGGACCTATAACCTTCCATGATATCAGTAGAGAGTTGGAGGTAGAGCATGCCCCAGAAACAGGTGGAAGGTTTGGTTATAAAAAACTATAGCGGGTTCTATTATGTGCAGGATAAGATGGATAATATCTATGAATGCAAGGTTAGGGGTAAAGTCAAAGAAAAACTCCTGAGTGGAGACCGGGTGATGTTTACACCTCTGGGAATGAGACAGGGTATTTTGGAAAAAGTAATGCCACGGGAGAATCAACTTAACCGTCCTCGGGTTGCCAATGTAACCCGGGTATTAGTAGTAATGGCCTGTGATCAACCCAAACCGGATCTGGGATTGCTGGATAGATTACTTTTCCTGGCTGAGTTTAACAGAATTACTCCCTATATTATTCTTAACAAATGTGATCTAGACATCCATGAACATGCCATGCAAATACTAAACTATTATCCAGGGACCTATAAAGTTATAAAAACATCAGCCCGGCAAAATATCGGCATAGATATGCTTGGCGATGCAATAAGCGGCGAAATAGCTGTATTTGCCGGACCATCTGGAGTAGGAAAATCCCATATGCTGCAACGACTTATCGGGCAAGCCGATATCCGTACCGGTGAGGTTAGTGCGAAAATTGGCCGCGGCAAACACACCACCCGGCATGTAGAACTTTATCCTTTACCCCAAGGGGGGTGGATAGTTGACACCCCTGGATTCAGTGTGCTGGATATGCCCGCACTGAAACGAGAGGATTTACCCCAATATTTTCCTGATTTCACTGCCCAGGCGAGTGATTGCAAGTTTAGCAATTGCCTGCATTACCGGGAAAAGGAATGCGGTGTTAAAACAGCAGTTGGAGAACATATAATACTCTCCTCACGCTATCAGAATTATATATCGATGCTTCAAGAGGTTATGGAAAGGGAGAGGTGCTACTAGTGGTTTTAATTGCTCCTTCGATATTATCAGCCAATTTTGCCCACCTGGCTGAAGATATTCTCAAAGTTGAAAAAGCCGGTGCTGATTGGCTGCATATTGATGTGATGGATGGTCATTATGTACCCAACCTGACCATAGGGCCGCAGGTAGTTCATGATATTCATCGGGAGACCAAACTGCTCCTGGATGTTCATTTGATGATTGAAAAACCTGAAAATCTTATTCCGGCCTTCATTCAAGCCGGAGCCGGACTTATCACGGTACATGCCGAAACTTGTCCCCATTTACATCGAACCATAAGTATGATTAAGGAAGCTGGAATTATGGCCGGCGTAGCCCTTAATCCGTCTACACCTGCATCAATGGTGGAAAATGTTTTATCTGATGTAGATTTGGTTTTAGCCATGAGTGTTAATCCTGGCTTTGGCGGGCAAAAATTTATTAATTCGGCCATTCCCAAGATAGCCAAATTAAAGGCCATGATTCAGGAGGCCCATTCATCAGCCCACTTGCAGGTAGATGGCGGAATAAATATCCAGACCGGCCAACAAGTGGTCAATGTTGGGGCAGATGTCCTGGTGGCTGGTTCCTATATATTTACAGCCGGAGATATAGGCCAAGCAGTACAGGACTTAAAGAATAATGCAATTTAAGCGTTTTTCCAAATAAAAATAGTAAGTAGAGGGATATTTTTGATGAATTACCCTGAGGATCAATTTAGTTACCATATAATTACCTATGGCTGTCAGATGAATGTCCGTGATTCAGAGATTATCGCCGGGATGCTGGCCAGGGTGGGCTATGAGGAGCAACCCGTGGCGGAAAAAGCTGATCTGGTTATATTTAATACCTGTAGTGTGCGGCATTCAGCCGAGAACAAAGTCTACAGCAAACTGGGAGAATATTTAAAGCTTAAGCAAAGACGCCCGGATATGATTGTGGCTTTCGGCGGTTGTATGGCTCAATTACCGGAGGTGATAAAAAAGGTAAAGAGATTGGGGGCAGACATTGTTTTTGGCACTCACAACCTGCATGAACTGCCTTCTTTAGTTGACGAGTTTCGCCATACTCATAAGAAAGTAGTACGGGTCTGGCAGCAGCATGGAGAAGTCATGGAAGATCTGCCTTCCCTGCGCAAAGAAGGTCTTAGTGCTTTTGTAAATATTATGTATGGATGTAATAACTTCTGCAGTTACTGTATTGTCCCTTATACCCGGGGAAGGGAGAGAAGCCGGCATCCACGTGATATTATCAATGAAGTTGAGAGGCTGGCAGGTGAGGGGTATAAAGAGGTTACATTTTTAGGGCAGAACGTCAACTCTTTTGGCAGCGGCTTGAATGAAGAATACGACTTTGCTGATCTCCTGATGATGGCTGACAAGGTTGACGGATTGGACAGGATACGTTTTACTACCTCACATCCTAAAGATATATCGGACAAACTTATCGATACCGTTGCCGCTGGTGATAAAATCTGTGAACATATACATGTTCCCCTGCAGGCGGGCAGCAATAGGATATTACAGAGGATGAACCGTGGTTATAGCAGGGAACACTATCTGGATCTGGTGACCAGAATGAGGGAGCGGATACCTGGTGTGGCCATAACCAGTGATCTGATTGTGGGTTTCCCGGGGGAAACTGAAGATGATTTTTGCGAAACTCTGGACATGGTACAGCAGGCCAGGTTTGATGCTGCTTTTACTTTTCTTTATTCTATACGCACCGGTACTAAAGCGGCACTTCTGGACGATCAAATTGACTTAACTATTAAGAAAGGGCGCCTGCTGAGGCTGAACAAGCTTCAATATAGTATTGCTGCCGACTTAAACCGGGAGTTAGAGGGTACTATCCAGGAGGTTTTGGTAGAAGGGCCCAGTAAGACCAATGAAGATAGGTTGACGGCACGCACCCGAAGCAACCGCATTGTTATATTTACCGGACCCCCTGACTTAATAGGCAAGTTGATAAATGTTAGAATTACCAAAGGTAAAACCTTTTCGCTTTTTGCGGAGACAATTCAGATACCAAAATAAATAAATGAGGCGGAGGAATAAGAATGAGTACTGAAAAAATAATTCAAATGGCTTTTGAGCTGGGTAACACCATAGCACAATCCGAAGAGATACAATCTTTAAAGGATACGCAGGCGAAACTGATTAAAGATCAGGAGGCTTCTGCGTTGGTGGGAAATTATCAGGAGGCCCTGACTAAAATAGAAAATAAGATGAGAGACGGGCTTCAAATCGTTCCCGAAGAAGAGCAACAGATGGAGGCTTTAAAGCAGCAGCTTAATGGCAATCCTATGGTGCAGGAGCTGATTCAAGTTCAAGAGAAGCTTAATAATCTTATGCAAAGTGTTTATTTTGCCATTAATCAGGCCATGGCAGGTGAGGACTGCTCTTCGGACTGCAGTAGCTGCGGCGGAAGCTGCGGTATGTAGGTCAACGAAGTCAGCCAAATTACTGACTGTGACTGGAGTGAAGAGCAAGGCATGAGAAAAGCTCGTTATTGAGGCGATTAAGGTATGGGGACGGACCATCTGCTTGCAGTCAGGTCACGTCCCCATATGATGTATGGGCCAGACTGAGGAGGTATTATATTCGTGGCAGGCTATACACCTATGATAGAACAATATTTAAGTATAAAAAAGGAACATCAGGAAGCAATTCTGTTTTTCCGCCTGGGGGACTTTTATGAGATGTTTTTTGAGGACGCTCAAACTGCTTCCCGCGAACTCGATATTGTCCTTACTTCGCGAGATGGTGGAGCAGGCAAGATTCCCATGTGTGGAGTGCCGCATCATGCTGTTACTAACTATATAGCCAGGCTTATTGGCAAGGGTTATAAAATAGCCATCTGCGACCAGATTGAAAACCCTAAACAGGCCACCGGAATAGTAAAACGTGAGGTTACCAAGATTATAACCCCGGGAACCATATTGGATGAAATGATGTTAGATGAGGGCAAAAATAATTATCTGGCTGCGGTAGTCGATGAACATAGTTTGATTGGTTTGGCCTGGGTTGATATCTCTACTGGTGCTTTTGCCGTTACCGAGATGAGCGGGCCAGATAGCCGAGTCTGGCTGGATAGTGAACTGCAAAGATTGGAGCCTGCCGAGTGTCTGTTGCCGGCCGGAAGCAGCCTGGACTCATTGTGGGAGGATAGTTTTTCACATCAAAGTATGTTGCTTACCAGGGTAGGTGAGGGCGCTCCCACCCAGGAGGAAGCCCGGCAAATATTAATGAAACACTTTCAGGTTGTGTCTCTGGATGGTTACGGCTTGGATGGTTATACAGCGGGTATTAAGGCAGCGGCGGCCATTATATCTTTCCTAAACAACACTCAGAAAACCCGATTAAATCATATTTGTTCTATTTCTGCGCACAAGACAAATGATTGCATGGAATTGGATTCCTTTACCCATCGCAACCTGGAGCTGACTTCCAGTCTGCGCGAGGGCAAGAAAGAGGGAAGTCTGTTGGGAGTGTTGGATGAATGCCGCACCCCCATGGGCAAAAGAACCATTAGAAAATGGCTCGAACAACCCCTTATAGACATAAGTGAGATAAACAAGCGCCTGGATGCAGTGGAGGAACTTCTCAAAAATATTCAACTGCGCCAGGAAAGCCGCGAATTACTAAATCAAATCTATGATTTGGAACGTCTGGCCGGCAAACTGGGCAGTGGCATAGTTTCGCCCCGGGATTTGCTGGCCATGAAATATTCCCTGGCCAAACTGCCCCTGCTTAAGGAATTACTGAGCACAGGTACCAGTGTTTATCTGCAGGAACTCTCGGGCTTAAACCCTTTGTCAGAAGTCTATACCATCATAGACAGGTCATTAAACGAAGATGCTCCTCTGACTATAAAAGAAGGGGCGATTATAAAAGCTGGCTTCAGTGCCGAGGCAGATGAATTAAAACGCATGTCTTCGGAGGGCAAAGCCTGGTTGCTTGATTTTGAAAATAAGGAAAAAGAGCGAACCGGTATTCGTTCTTTAAAAGTCGGTTTCAACAGGGTTTTTGGATATTACATTGAGGTAAGTAAAACCTACCTCAATACAATTCCCCCCGATTACATAAGGAAGCAAACTCTGGTCAATGCGGAGCGTTATATTACCGAAGAATTGAAGAATTATGAAGAAAGAATACTGAATGCCCGGGAAAAGTTATATGAATTGGAATACCAGCTTTTCCTGGAAATTCGCGATGAACTGCAAAAACATATCGCACCCATTCAGGCTGCTGCTACGGCAGTGGCCCAGATTGATGTCCTGGCATCTCTGGCCCAAGTCGCTTATTTAAATGACTATGTCAGGCCCATCTTGAGCCAGGACGGTATAATAGATATAAGGGCGGGACGACATCCGGTCGTGGAAAAGTCACTGCAAAATGCGCGTTTTGTTCCCAACGATATCGAAATGGATAACGAAAAAGCTCGTTTTGGTATTGTCACCGGACCCAATATGGGCGGCAAGAGCACCTATTTACGGCAAGCCGCCATTCTGGTTATTATGGCCCAAATGGGCAGCTTCATTCCGGCCGATGCAGGTGAAATTGGGATTGTGGACCGGATTTTTACCCGGGTGGGAGCCTCGGATGATCTCACCGCCGGCCAAAGTACGTTTATGGTGGAGATGTTGGAACTGGCTCGGATTATTAACAGTGCGACCCCTGACAGCCTGGTCATTTTGGACGAGATTGGCCGGGGGACCAGTACCTATGATGGTCTCAGTATCGCCCAGGCAGCCAGTGAGTTTATTCACGATAAAATCGGAGCCAAAACCCTTTTTGCTACCCACTACCATGAGCTAACTCGTATGGCCGAGAAACATCCAGGCATTTACAATCTGTCTGTATCCGTGGTAGAATCTGGGGAAACTGTTACATTTCTCAAAAAGGTGCTGCCAGGCAAAGCCGATAAGAGCTATGGGATTCATGTTGCCAAACTGGCTGGCCTGCCCCATAAAATTATTTCTCGAGCATATGAAATCCTAGGTGGTCTGGAAAAAGAAAATAACAGCCAGCCTGGATTCAGGCTGGAACAAATCAATCTGTTCGGGGATGAAGAAAACCCCATACTGGTAGAATTTGAAGGTCTCAATGTCGATAATCTAAGCCCCCGAGATGCTTTGATGATATTGTATCGATGGAAAGAGATGAATCTAAACAAGGAGGTGTTGTAATGTGTTAATCGGTATTGATGTGGGCGGAACTTTTACCGATGGTGTTTTGTTGGATGGAAAGGCGATAGCGGCAACGGTGAAATACCCCACTGATAACGATGACCTAAAAACTACCCTGCTCAATGTGCTCGATAGATTGCTGGCGGGGATTGACAACCAGGATATCGACCGGGTTGTATTGAGCACTACGCTGGTTACCAACATGCTGGCCACCGACAGCGTGGCCAGAACGGCCTTACTTCTGCTGCCTGGTCCGGGACTGCCCCTGGATATCTACCGCTTGTTTGCTGACACCTATTTCCTGAAGGGAAGTATTGATTTTAGAGGCAGAAAAGTGGAAGCGATGGATCGTAAAGAGGTGGAAGCCGCCGTCGCTGATATCCATTCCCAGGGAATAAATAAAATTGCCATAGTTGGTAAGTTCTCCAATCGTAATAGTGAGTTGGAAAAAGCAGTGCGTAAAATTGTATTAGACAAATTCCCGTCCATGGAGGTTGCCATTGGCAGTGAGACAGCCGGTCAGTTAAATTACCTGCGCCGCATTGTTACAACCTATTATTCGATAATGACTAAAGAAGCCTGGGATGGTTTTGTAAGGGAGATAGAGACGGCTCTGCTCCAGAGAGGGATTACAGCTGTTGTGGATGTTTTGAAGGCCGACGGGGGAACCATGCCTTTACATTTATCCCAATCCAAACCATGCGAAACGGTATTTTCCGGACCTGCCGCTAGTACCATGGGGGCGGTGGCCCTGGTTATGAACCCCAGAAATTCAGTTGTAGTTGATATTGGAGGAACGACCTCCGATATTTCACTCCTGATTGAGGGACAACCTCTGTACGCTTCCAAGGGAGCCAGTATAAAAGGGCATTATACCCACATAAATGCATTTTCAGTTTGTTCGTTGGCACTGGGGGGAGACAGCCCGGTAACAATTAACCAGGATGTAGTATCAGTGGGCAGCAGACGGAAAGGAAGTGCAGCCTGTTTGGGGGGCGAATTACCGACTGTCATTGATGCATTCAATCACAAGCACCGGCTTGGCATTGGTAATGAAGCGCAATCTACTGCAAAACTAACCTGGATTGTACAGAATACGGGGCTGGAAATAGAAACGCTGTGTACAGAGGTAGAAAATATCGTCATCAACCGTCTGCAGGAAGCGATTCAGAATATGTTTCAAGAATGGGAAAATGAACCGGCTTATCGAGTTTGGGAAGTGGTGCATGGGCGCAAATTCAATGTACAGGAAATAATAGGCATCGGAGCCGCTACGGGGGCGATTATTCCAGTCCTGGCACGTAAAATGGGCGTGGATTGCATAATACCTGAGTATGCATCTGTAGCCAATGCACTGGGTGCATGTGTGGCCCGGCCTACTCTGGCTTTGAAAGTTCATATAGATACTGAAAATGGTTATTTTGTCCTGGACCAGGAAGGAATCAGCGGCCCAATTGCGGCGGGGCGAAATATGCAAATGCAGGATGCTCAAGATCTGGCTCGGCAACATTTAATTGAGATGGCCAAGGTCAGGGGCATGACGGAATATGCAGATGAAGCCGAATTTTATCTGCAGGAACAGTTCAATGTAATACGGGGATGGAGTACCGCCGGTAAGATATTTGATATAGGGGTTCAAATATCACCGGGTTTAATTAAAGAATATCAGGGGGTGAGCAGATGAAACAGACTGGTTTGGTATTTTTCCCGGCTTTTGATTGGGCTATTTCTCCAACTCATCCCGAAAGGGAGGAAAGGTTATTATACACCCGTGATCAATTGTTTGAAGAGGGCATAATGGATTTACCGCAGATACGAGAGTATAAGAGTCGCATGGCGGATAAAAAAGATATTGCCCGGGTTCATTTCTGCGTACCTGATATTGAGGCTCAGATTACTGAAGCTCATCTTGTATCAGCCGGTTCGTCATTGGTTATAGCTGATGCAGTAATAAACAAGGAAGTTGACAATGGCTTTGCTCTGGTGAGGCCGCCGGGACACCATGCTATGACAGTAGCCCATGGGAACCGGGGTTTTTGCAATATTAACAATGAAGCTATTATGATTGAGTATTTGCGTAAAAAATACGGCCTGCGTAAAATCGCCATTGTGGATACGGATGTCCACCATGGCGATGGAACCCAGGAGATATTCTGGCATGACCCGGATATCCTATTTATATCTTTTCACCAGGATGGCAGAACACTTTATCCAGGAACTGGATTTGTGGAAGAACTGGGGGGGCCGCTGGCTCATGGTACAACCATAAATATTCCTCTGCCTCCGCATACTACCGATGCAGGGATTCATTATGTATTAGACAACCTGGTTTTACCCATATTGGATGAATTTCAGCCCGAGTTAATAGTTAATTCGGCCGGACAGGACAATCATTACAGTGACCCGCTGGCTAATATGTCTTTTTCGGCGCAGGGTTATGCCGTGCTTAATGAAAAACTATCACCTGACATAGCGGTTTTGGAGGGTGGTTATTCAGTAGAAACTGCCCTGCCTTATGTAAATATGGGAATTATTATGGCCATGGCGGGCATAGACTACTCTAATCTCCGGGAGCCAGATTATTCCCCGGCTCAATTTAAGGAGTCTCCCCGTAACATGGAATATATCAAAAAACTGGTAGATACTCAACTGGCTAATTTCAGGGGGAAAGATGAAGTTGTAAAACAGAACCGCAAGAAATATGAACAAGAGTATTCCTACTATAAAAAAATATTTTATGATACAGATGGCATTCATGAGGAACAGTCAACCCGGATGCGCATGTGTGAACAATGTGCGGGATATAGAATAATTCAATCGACCGCTCAGCATCCCCGTTGGGATTTGAACCGGGTTTTCTGTCTGAGTGTACCGACCTATGGATGTCCTGAATGCCAGAAGCAAGCCCAGCGCATCTACCAGGAGATGTGTGAGAATTCAATTAATTTTAACTATATATATTTACAGGATAGGGTTGATGACGTGTATAAGTGCATGGATACGGTCCGGAGATTAGAAACGGTGTTGTAGAATGACAATCAAATTATTAGATGATCAGTTAATCAATAAGATTGCGGCCGGAGAAGTGATTGAAAGACCGGCTTCAGTTGTAAAGGAACTGGTGGAAAATGCAATTGATGCTGGCAGCAGCAAGATAACAGTACTTATTGCCACCGGGGGAATCGATAGGATTGAGGTAACGGACGATGGTCTGGGAATAGCTGGTGATGACGTTAGCCTGGCCTTGCAGCGTCATGCTACCAGTAAAATAACTGCCGAAGCCGATTTGTTTCGTATTGATACCATGGGGTTCAGGGGTGAGGCTCTGCCCAGTATTGCTTCGGTAAGCCGGTTGGAGTTATACACTCAATTTGCTTCACAGACGGGGACCCGTGCTCAACTGGAGGGCGGTAAAAGTCTGGACATAGAACCCTATCCTACCGCACCCGGGACGAAGCTCATTGTCCGTGATTTATTCTTTAATACCCCAGCCCGCAAGAAATTCTTGAAGTCGCCTGTAAGTGAGGGAATTCGTGTACACGATATTATGTGTCGGCTGGCCCTTTCAAGACCGGATATCTCGTTTTCTTTCTCCAATGAGAAGAAGCTCTATTTTAAAACACCCGGTAATGGAAATTTGCGCGATACAATGGTTTCTATTTATGGCCAGGACTATGCCCATAACTTCCTGGATTTGGAATGGAGTGGCGAAGACTATGCTGTGCGGGGTTTGGTATCGAAACCTGAATTTCGCAGAATGAACCGTAAAAACCAGATATTTTTCGTAAATAATAGACTGGTAAAAAGCCCCATGCTGGCCAGGGCAGTTGACGAAGGCTACCGGGGGCTTTTACTGGCGCGTGAGTTTCCGGCGGTGCTTCTTTTCCTTACTATTGAGAAAGGCGAAGTTGATGTCAATGTTCATCCCCAGAAGAATGAGGTGCGCTTCCGGGACGAAAAGATTGTTTTCCGGCTTATCAATCAGGCGATTAAAGACAGACTCACCGATTCACCGTATTCAGGCAGCACCAGAATGGAATGGGGGACAACCTCAAGCAGGCTTTCCAACCCTGCTGCAAGTGGGAGCAGCCAACCCATTCACCATGAAACGTCTCGAATATTTGAACCGGGTATGCCCTTTGATTTCAGTAACCAAACCGTGGAACGACCGGCCTGGAAGGGCCTGGATATGGAAGAAAGGCCACTGGCAGACCATGAATTTGCAGTCATTGGCCAGTGCTTTAATTCCTATATTCTGGTCGAAAAGGGTGAAGAGCTCTGGGTGGTCGACCAGCATGCAGCCCATGAACGGATTAGGTACAGCCGCTTGTTGGAACAGCGTGAATCCCAAGCAGCCCATTCTCAATTGCTTACTTTTCCCTTGGCTTTCGATCTATCCACGGCCGGGATGGATGTATTGGAAGAGAGGCATGAAATATGGCGCGAGCTAGGATTTGATATTGAATCAATAGGCCCCAATTCCGCAATTATTAGGTCAGCGCCTCCTGAGCTGCAAGGGAAGGAAATCGAGTTTATCAACGAGTGTCTGGAACTCCTTCAAAACGAACAACCCATCAATCTACACCGAGAAATCTATGCCATGATGGCTTGCAAACAGGCGGTTAAGGCGGGGGAGAGTCTAACCCGGGCGGAAATGGCTATGCTGATTAAGGACTTGCTGCAGGTGAACGATTATAGAAACTGTCCGCACGGCAGACCGACTATAATTCAGATTAGTCATCTGGAATTAGATAAACGATTTAAAAGGAAATAGAGATGAAGTTTGTAATTACCACCACTCAGTCCGTAAACGATGTCAGCGATGCTCTGGCCCTGTTTATAAACGAGACCGGACTTTTATATGTTCCGCGCCAGAGGAGCAGTCTGCAGAGAATAGCCGTTCAACATGAAGCGCTCGGGATTATAGTCTGGGAATCGGAGCGACCGGTACTCTATATTGACAATGAAAAGTTGTTTTTCCATCCCAGTATGGCCAAGTGCAGGATTGCGGCTTATCGGAAGAAATCTCAAGACGACATAATGATTAAAGCCTGCCAGTTGGCGAGAGAGGATAGTTTTCTGGACTGCACCCTGGGGATGGGAGCTGATGCCATTGTGGCTGCCTACTTTTCTGAGAGCGGGAGAATTACCGGCCTGGAGTCTCAACCGGTGGTTGCGGCGGTAATAGGTTGGGGTATGAAAATGTATCAGGGAAATATGCCCTGGCTCAACCAGGCGATAAAAAGAATAGAGGTAATTAATAGTAATCATAAAGACTATTTGAGCCAGCAGGCAGATCGGTCTTATGATGTAGTATACTTTGATCCTATGTTTCAAAGACCACAGTTGAAAAGTCAGCCTATTTCCCCCTTGAGAAAACTGGCCAATCATGCCCCCCTGGATATCAAGACAATTCAGGACGCCTGCCGTGTGGCCAGGAAATGTGTAGTCATGAAAACATGGGGTGGGGGCGAAGAAATGGTTAAGCTTGGATTTCAAAAGGTCAGGGGCAGCCAACATAACCCCATTATCTACGGTGTAATCAAACTATAGTATATGTTTATAAACAAACGATTAGGAGTCCTATATGTTGAAATTAGGTGCTTTAGTAGGCCCTACAGCCGTTGGCAAAACAGAAATATCTTTGCGGCTGGCCCAGAAAATAGGCGGAGAAATTATATCCTGTGATTCCATGCAGGTCTACAAGGGCATGGATATTGGTACGGCTAAAGCGAGTTCTGAGCAGCGCAGCAGGGTTGCCCACCACCTTATTGATATAGTGGATCCCGGGGTGGGTTTTACAGTGGCAGATTATCAGAGATTAGCCCGCGCGATGATTCAAGATATTGATGGACGCGGCAGTATTCCCATTCTGGTTGGGGGTACCGGATTATATTATCAGGCCGTAGTTGATAATTATGATTTTTTCCCCATGGACTCCCGGCAGGCAGTCCGGGCTAAATGGGAAAAGATGCATGATAATCAAGGTCTGGATTATCTTTATGAACAACTTCTGGCTGTAGATAAACAATATGCCTTAAAAATCGGCGGTAATGACAAAAAGAGAATAATTCGGGCTTTGGAGGTATATGACCTGACTGGTCAGCCCTTTTCTGCGGTTCAGACCAGAAACCGCAATACATATCTTCTGGCTGCGGTGGGGCTTTATATGGATAGGATTCAGCTCTATGCCCGTATTGAAGAAAGAGTGGATAAAATGATGAAGGAGGGGTTACTGGACGAAGTTGCCCAACTGAGAGAGCAGGGTTATGATTTATCGATGAACTCTATGCAAGCTCTGGGTTATAAGCAGGTATACAGCTATATGGAGGGTATGCTTACCTGGCATGATATGCTGAAGGAAATCAAGAAGGAAACGCGGAATTTTGCCAAACGGCAATATACCTGGTTTAATAAAGATAAGCGCATCCGGTGGGTAAATGTGGGGGATTATTCCGATGATTCTTTATTGATTGAAAAAATTTGTGAACTTATGGAAGGACAATTACAGAAGGTGTAGAATATAAATAGATATGGCAGATACTTAAATTGAAGAAATAATTGAGTGGAGGATAATACCTTGATGAGTAAAAACCAGTTTAATTTGCAGGATGCTTTCCTTAACCAGATAAGAAAAGATAAAATATTGGTTACTATATTTTTGGTTAATGGATTTCAGATAAAGGGCCTTGTCAAAGGGTTCGATAATTTTACCGTAGTGGTAGAATTAGATGGACGCCAGCAACTTGTTTATAAACATGCTATATCGACAGTTGCACCTATAAAACCTATCGGTGTTATTAGCATGGAACCCAGAGCGGAAAATGAAAACGTTTGAAATTTGTTGCCGTGAATAAAAAGATGATTTACTCTCCGGTATCAATTGGATGCCGGAGAGTTTTTTTGACTGATTATGATCGAGCTGTTGGCGTAAGCTCGATGGATAGCATGGCCTGCGGTTCACAAGCCATCTGCAAGTGTCACCACTCCGGTCTGTTTTTCATATATATAGGGTAGATTTGATTAGGAATGGTGATATAAATGGAAATATCCATGAGGTTTAAGAATGCTCCCCTGGGATCCGAAAGTATAGATGTTGCTCAGATTGCACCCCTTTCATTTACCCGTACGGATGCCTTTTATGAATTAGAGCAGCTAATCGGATTAAAACCAGTGAAAAGGACTATCGCAGAAATAACTGCTTTTTCGCTGATTCAAAAACAAAGAAACGATAAAGGATTAAAATCCTGCCCTACAGTCTTGCATGCTATTTTTAAAGGCAACCCGGGTACAGGCAAAACAACGGTTGCTAGAATTATAGGGAAAATATTCCAGGACATTGGCGTTTTAAGCAGAGGCCACCTGGTAGAAGCTGAAAGAGCTGACCTGGTTGGTGAGTATATAGGTCATACAGCCCAAAAAACCAAGGAAATATTAAAGAAGTCCCTGGGGGGGGTTCTATTTGTGGATGAGGCCTATACGCTTGCCCAGGGGGGAGAGAAGGATTTTGGGAAAGAGGCCATCGCTACCCTGGTCAAAGCGATGGAAGATCAACGCAATAATCTGGTTGTCATTTTAGCTGGATATTGCTCTGAAATGGATGCCTTTATTAATTCCAATCCGGGTTTGCGGTCCAGATTTCCCTTGCAGATTGATTTCTCCGATTATGATGGTGATGAACTTTTTCAGATAGCCTTGCAGATGTATACGGAGAGGGATTATGAATTAAGCAGTAAATGTCGGTGGAAATTGAAAACCAAACTGAATGAGTTTGTGAAAAGGCATCACCCCCACAGCGGTAATGCCCGCTATGTTCGTAATATGGTGGAAAAATCGATCAGGCTGCAGGCCTTAAGAATTGTAGATAATAATAATCTTACCCGCCGAAATTTAATGACGCTGGAAGAGGTTGATTTACCTGATAGCATGGAATAATATGATTGCATATAAAATCTGTCACTGAAAGTGGTGTGAAAAAAAGTGAATGCCCTTGATTTAATTCGCCAGGGAGAGAACTCCCTGCGCGATGTGTTTGCACAGTTTGAAGAAACAGCTTATTTTAATCAGGCTAAAGTATTAAAAGCCTTTCAGAACCACAGAGTAAGAGAAAGTTTTTTTGATTCCTCCTCGGGTTATGGATATGGCGACATGGGGAGGGATGAACTCGAAAGTATTTATGCAGAGGTCCTGCAAACTGAAGACGCTATGGTTCGTGCTCAAATCGTATCAGGGACCCATGCCATATCTGCCTGTCTGTTTGCCCTTTTAAGACCCGGAGATGAAATGATCTCCATAGTGGGGAGTCCATATGATACCCTGTGTAAGGTGATTGGCAAAACGTCTCCCGTCAGGGGGACCCTGGTGGATAGGGGAATCAGGTATAAGGAGATACCCCTCAATGAGGATGGCAGACCTGACTTGACTGCTATAACTAATAATATTAAAACCAACACTCGCCTGGCCCTTATACAAAGATCACGCGGATATAGCTTAAGGCGTTCTCTGCGGATTGAAGATGTTGCCATGTTGGTGAAGGCAATTCGGGCGGCCAACCCGAGCACTATTATTTTCGCAGATAATTGCTATGGTGAATTTACTGATATCCGTGAACCATCGGAGGTTGGAGTGGATCTGATGGCCGGGTCCTTGATCAAAAATCCGGGCGGTGGTTTGGCTCCAGCGGGTGGTTACATAGCTGGCCAAAAAGATCTGGTGACCGAAGTAGCTTATCATTTGACCGCACCTGGCTTAGGAAAAGCTCTGGGTGCAAGTTTAACCAATAAGCGCAGTTTATACCAGGGGTTTTTTATGGCACCCCATATCGTACTGCAAGCCATGAAGGGGGCTTCCTTGCTGGCATACGTATTTGCGCAGCAAGGCTGCCAGGTGTATCCAGGCTGGGACGAAAAACGCGGTGATATTGTACAAGCTATTAATATGGATAGTGCCGCACAAGTAATCAAGTTTTGCCAAATTGTTCAAAACAACTCTCCCATAGACAGTGATGTGTACTTAGAATACGGTCAGGTTCCCGGATATGATGATCCGATTGTGATGGCGGCGGGGACATTTGTGCAAGGCTCATCCATTGAGATATCATGTGATGCGCCGCTTAGAGAACCCTATGTGGTCTACTTTCAGGGGGGTATAACTTATGAACACTGTCGATTTGTGATCAAACAATTGATTGAAGGATTGAATATAAAAACAATATGATTTATAAAGCTTGATAGAGTGAGTTTGGGGGTAGTAACGGCGAATAAATCAGGCATGTGTAAATAAGTACACTTGAAGAAGTCATGTAAAGAGGTTGAGATTAATGGAGCAATCCGTTAAATTGTGCCAATATTGATATAGGGGGTATAACGTATGGATGTTTCAATTTTCATTATTACCCTGGTTGTTATCCTGATAGGGATTGCGGGAACATTTTTACCGGTTCTGCCCGGTGTGCCGTTGGTTTTTGTTGCTATCGCTGCTTATGGCTGGTACGAAGGTTTTCAAGTGATTACCCCCCGGTATTTAGTAATAATTGCCGGGCTGGCAGTTTTGTCTCTATTCGTTGATTATCTGTCCACATATATGGGAGCCAAATACTTTGATTCCAGCAAAAGGGGTCTTTGGGGGGCTGTATTAGGCAGTTTGGCAGGACTTTTTATATTCCCTCCGCTGGGACTGCTGATCTGCCCCTGGTTGGGAGCAATTATCGGCGAGTTGACCCAGGGGAATGATCTACAAAAAGCGTTGCGTTCGGGTTTGGGGGCGGTTATAGGCCTGTTCTCCGGCATTGCCTTCAAAGTAATCCTGGCTATAGGCATGCTGGTATCATTCCTGATCATGGTTTGCTGATTGATAGCGCTTTTGGCTATAGGTGACAACGAAAAAGGGTTCACCACGATTGGACCAGCCCGCAATGCGTCTTACTGATTGATAACGCTGATTATATGTGATAACCTAGTTTAGTCGAACCAGACTGATTTACAGGAGGGACATTTTTTGAATAGAGAAGATATTATTAGAATAGTCCAGGAGGAAAATGTAAAATTCATAAGGCTCCAATTTACCGATATTTTGGGAGTGATGAAAAACATCTCCATTCCGGTTGAGCAATTGGGCAAGGCTTTGGATGGGGAGTTAATGTTTGATGGTTCTTCCATAGAAGGCTTTGTTCGTATCGAAGAATCAGATATGTACCTTAAGCCGGATTTTGATTCATTCCTGGTGCTTCCCTGGAAGAGTCCAACCTCCTCAAGCAGGACGGCACGACTGATATGCGACATATTTGATTCGGAAGGCAACCCTTTTCATGGCTGTCCCCGCTATGCACTTTCCAGAGTACTTAATGAGGCCAGGGAAATGGGCTATACCATGCAGGTAGGTCCGGAGCCGGAGTTTTTTATGTTCCAAGTCGGTGAAGATGGGAGTCCGAGTTTGCAGACCAATGATACAGCCAGTTACTTTGATTTGCCGCCCGTCGATAAGGGGGAAGATGCCCGGCGGGATATGGTAGAAACCTTGCAAAGCATGGGTTTCGAGATTGAAGCCTCTCATCATGAAGTAGCCCCGGGTCAGCATGAGATTGATTTTAAATATATGGAAGCGCTGAGAACCGCGGATAACATAATGACATTTCGCATTGTAGTCAGAACCGTAGCTCAACGTCATGGACTGCATGCTACCTTTATGCCCAAGCCGATATTTGGCATTAATGGGTCGGGGATGCACATGCATATTTCTCTATTCAAGGAAGATCAAAACATCTTCTATGATGCCGGGAGAGAGGATGGTCTAAGCGATATATGCCGCCATTTCATTGCCGGAGTTTTAAAACATGCCCCGGCTATTGCTGCCATTACCGGTCCTACGGTCAACTCCTATAAGCGCTTGGTACCCGGTTATGAAGCACCGGTCTACATAGCCTGGTCTTATCGGAATAGGAGTCCGCTGATAAGAATTCCGGCTAAACGCGGTATGAGCACCAGGATTGAGGTCCGCAGTCCAGATCCGAGCTGTAATCCTTATTTGGGTATGGCGGTTATACTTAAAGCAGGCTTGGAAGGAATTCGCCAAAAATTGGTCCCCCCGCCCACGGTAGAACAAAATATTTATGAAATGGATCTGGCCAGCCGTAATGAGCAGGGAATTTCCTCCTTACCTGAAAATCTTTATGAGGCAATTAAGGAATTACAAAAAGATCCGGTAATCCAGGACGCATTGGGACAACATATCTGTACTCGTTTTATCAAGGCCAAGACTAAAGAATGGGAGGGCTACAGTTCCCGGGTTTATGATTGGGAAATAGATGAGTATTTGGAGAAGTTCTAACTTGACCAATTATACAGACAAAAGCCACCCGGAAACAGCCCAATGCTGTCCAGGTGGCTTTATTTTATAACGAATTTTTACATATGCCTCAAGAGACCAGTTACTTTGCCGAGGATGGCAACCTCAGGCGCAATAATGGGCTGCATGGAGCTGTTTTCAGGTCGTAATTCGATGTGGTCATCCCGCTTGTAAT
>JBAYYO010000008.1:0-20186 GCA_041672985.1 Syntrophomonas sp.
ATCAGCAGTAAATCGCGAGAATTGAATGGAACGCTTATCGTAGGCGGGATTATTGCAATGTGGTTGTTCCATATCTTTGAAAATATCGGAATGTGTATAGGTTTAATGCCTGTGACCGGTATACCCTTGCCTTTTGTGAGTTATGGCGGCAGCTCAATGTTAACCAATATGATAGGAGTAGGATTGATCTTAAGCGTTAATATTAGAGGAAAGAAGATTGTCTTTTAATAATAGCGTCAGAAGGGGGTATGGGGATGAGCTTTGAACAAAAGTATGGCGAGTCAGTCAAAGATATGGCTAAGCAAGCAGTACTACTGATACCGAATTTCGTAAAACTTCTTTATCGAATGGCGGGGGATAAAAGAGTATCAGCCTCGGAGAAGGCTATATTGCTGGGCGCCGTTGTGTACATCTTTTCCCCGTTGGATTTTTTGCCTGATTTTATACCGGTTTTAGGACAAGTTGATGATATATTACTGGTGGCCCTGGTTTTAAAAAGGTTCATGAATAGTGTGGATAGATCTATTCTTCTGTCGCACTGGGATGGGAAAGATGATTTATTACTTACTATTGATAAAATACTGGAATTTACACGCTACATACTCCCCCCAGAGGTATACAATAAAGTTGTCAAGACAGCCCAGGTGACAAGAGGGACAAGGGGACAGGTTTAGTGTCCCCCCTCTAAATTATTAGACCTTCTTATACTCCACTGAGGGGGACACTAAACCTGTCCCCTTGTCCTTTTTGTCCTCTGGAATAATTTCTTCCTTAAAACTATATATTTAGAAAAAGACCAGGGTGGTGACTTAATATGCTGCGCCGTTTTAAGTTAAGATTATTAGGGGTCATTGTGATAGTCACAGTGGTCGGTTTAATCATGCAATCAGGGCAGGTCAGCAGAAGGTTGATGGAACCGATACTGGTGTATGTTATGCACAATAAATATGATGTAGGAGCTATAGTCTACCGGTATGTGAATCTCCCTGGAGCAAATGACTTGAGTGATATATTGCCGGCTTCGGGGGGGATGGTTCTTCGCCAGCCCTGCGAGTTTTTGGAGATAGAACGCGATTATGGATGGTACTGGGATAAGCAGGAGAAAAAACAGAAATTCAGTTCTGGTATTCATCTAATAGTAAAAGATGAAACAGTAGTGATGCCGATTATAGGTGGTCAGGTCGCAGAGATAACCCGGACACCTGAAGAAGGCACGGTGTTGATCAGGCATGACAGCAACTTTTATTCTCTTTATGGGGGACTTAAGCAAATACTGGTAGAGCAGGGGGATAATGTAGAAGAGGGCGATTCACTGGGTACAACCGGAACCAATCTTTATTTTGAAGTGAGAGGTAAGGATGGGCCCGTCAACCCCCAGAGTATTTTTAAATAACGATGCGTTTAGGTAAAATTGGTGGAATTCGTATCAGGGTAAACCTGTTCTTATTACTGCTGTGTGTCGTTTATGCAGCCCTGGGATTCGCTGTAGAGGTGCTCCTCATATTTGTCGCTGTTCTGGTGCATGAAATTGCCCACGCGGTAATAGCCGTGATACTGGGTATAAATGTGGCCGAAGTTGAACTCCTGCCATTTGGGGGGCAAGCCAAAATAGAAGATTTCACAGGCCTGGAGCCGGAGCGGGAAATCTATGTCGCCATGGCCGGTCCGGCAGCTAGTCTATCCCTGGCGGGAATTTTTTATTTTCTGCAGGATGGTATCACTTCTCCATACCTGCCCTTGTTTATAAACATTAACTTGATTCTGGGCCTCTTTAATCTATGTCCGGCACTGCCTATGGACGGGGGGCGAATTTTACGAGCTATTCTGTCAGGCATTATAGGTTATAAAAAAGCGACCGCCCGAGCCGCGGTGCTGGGTAAAATTATTGCAGTGGGGCTGATCATCTTTGGACTGTACCAGATTTACTTCCTGCATAGCGGTGCCAATTATGTTCTGGTAGGGGTACTCCTATTCTGGGCGGCCCGCAGGGAAGGCCAACTGCTGGCTTATGCTTTTATGCGCTATCTGGTAAACAAGAAAAGTGAACTTTCCAAACATGGCGTCCTGCCTAGCCAGCAGCTTATCAGTCGCGAGGATACTCTGGTGAAAATAATTCTGGAATCAACCCGCCCCAGCTATTATCTGGTGGTGGTGGCAGTAGACGAAGCGGACCACCTGGTGGGCATGCGCTCCGAGGCAGAGTTAATAGAGTGTTTCTTTGAAAAGGGTCCTGGGGCACGCTTACGAGATTGTTAGGGGACAGGGGACAAGGGGACAGGTTTAGTGTCCCCCTCAGTGGAGTATAAGAAGGTCTAATAATTTAGAGGGGGGACACTAAACCTGTCCCCTTGTCCCTTGTCCTGTTTAGTGTGCGATTGCTTTTTGTGATAAGATAATAAAAGTTATTTACCTAAATGGAGGCATGTTATGAAAGAACGATTGTTTAAAGATATATTACCCCGGGTTACGAAACCGGCGCGTTATGTCGGCGGAGAGCTCAATATGATTAAGAAAGATTGGCAACAAAGTCAAATTAAAATGGTATTTGCTTTTCCGGATGTTTATGAGATTGGTATGTCTCACATCGGTAGTAAGATATTGTATGGTCTGGTAAACGAACAAAGTAATCATCTTATAGAAAGAACCTTTGCTCCCTGGCCTGATATGGAATCATTAATGAGGGAGGAAGGAATTCCTTTGTATTCCCTGGAGTCCTTTGCCCCCTTAAACAGCTTCGACGTGGTTGGATTCTCTCTGCAATACGAATTATCGATCACTAATGTTTTAAACATGCTGGATTTAGCCGACATTCCCCTCTGGGCGCAAGAACGCCAGGAGAGTGACCCGCTGGTTATTGCCGGGGGTCCGGTAGTATTTAATCCGGAGCCGTTTGCTGGTTTTTTTGACGCTTTTCTTATTGGTGACGGGGAAGAACTGCTGGTGGAGTTTCTGGACTGCCTGGAACAAAACCGGGGATTGGATCGAAAGGCGCGGCTGTTGAAGGCGGCTGCCATTGAAGGAGTTTACATCCCTGCTTTTTATTCGGTTGAATATAAGCAGGACAAGACTATATTAAAGATGTGCCCGGAATACCCCGGGGTTTCAGAGAGAGTGCGTAAACGCTTAGTTAAAGACCTGGACAACAGTTACTATCCAGATAAACCTATAGTACCATTTATGGAAATCGTTCACGATCGGGCGGTCCTGGAAGTCATGCGGGGTTGTCAAAGAGCCTGCAGATTCTGCCATGCCGGAACGGTCTACCGACCAGTGCGGGAGAAAAGTGTGGCCGTGCTGAAAAAGCAAGCCGAAGACCAATTGCAGAGTACCGGTTATGATGAAATATCACTGGCTTCTTTGAGCACTTTGGATTATTCAGGTGTCACCCCTCTGGTTAAGGATTTGGTCAGAACATATGGAGAAAGAGGTATAGGGGTCTCGCTTCCTTCTCTGCGGGTGGACGCTTTTTCCATCGACCTGGCCAACGAAGTTCAGAAAGTACGTAAGACGACGCTTACCCTGGCACCGGAAGCCGGTACCCAGCGGCTGCGAGATGTAATTAATAAGAATATTAGTGATGAGGATTTATTCCAGGCGGTAGAAGCGGCCTTTGGTTCGGGTTGGAATTCGGTAAAATTATACTTCATGTTGGGGCTTCCCACCGAGACGGAAGCGGATCTGCATGGCATAATGGAATTGCTGGCGCGGGTAAAGACAATCGGCAACCGTTTATCACGTCGACCGGTGGAGGTGCGAGCGAGCCTGGCTTGTTTTGTACCCAAAGCGCATACTCCTTTTCAGTGGCGGCCCCAGAACAGCATTGCCCAACTTGAGGAAAAACGCCGCTATTTAATGAGCAGGAAAATAAAAAGCGTCAAGCTTAGTTTTCATGACAGCCAAACCAGTATGCTGGAAGGGGTAATGGCCCGTGGGGATAGGAGGCTGGCGGAGGTTATTTATAAGGCCTGGCAGAGGGGCTGCAAATTTGACGGCTGGTCGGAGTATTTCAAATTCGAGCAGTGGATGGCATCCTTCGATGAGTGCCATATTGACCCTGCCTTCTACGTAGAGAGACATCGCGCCTATGATGAGGTGTTTCCCTGGGATTTTGTAGATACAGGGGTAAGAAAATCTTATCTATCTGATGAAAATGAAATGGCATCAATAGGTCTGTCTACCCCGGATTGCCGGCAGGCCGGATGCCTGGACTGCGGCATCTGCATCGATTTTGGGGTTGATCTGGATATTAAGGAGGAAGCGTAACATGCGCTTACGAGCAGAATACCGGGTGGGACCGGACTTGAAATTCCTGGCCAACCTGGATATGATGCATCTTATGGAACGTGCTCTGCGTCGGGCCAGGATACCTTATTTACTCACTGAAGGCTTTAATCCTCACATTCGACTATCGATGGGGACGATTTTACCAGTGGGGCTGTGGGGGGAGAAAGAGTATTTCGATCTGGAGATGGATAACATGCCTGGCGAAGATTTCATGATCAGAATGAACGACGTCCTGCCACCCAATATGCGTATAAGGCAGTGCCAGGAGATTAAGGCGGGTACGCCCTCTCTCATGAAGGTGGTAAATGCCGCTGCGTATGCTTTTATGATAAAGAAAAATGGGTTAGAATTAGGTAGTGTCATTGCAGAAATATTAGGGCAGGAAGAGAGTCTGGTCCGGAGCCGGGGTAAAAACAAATCAGTACTTAAGGATCTGCGACCGGGAATTCATAACCTGACAGTTGAGTCGAAGGACGAAGCAGACATAATTACCGCCTTGGTTAGTGTCAATGAACCTCTGAATGTAAGATTTGATGAAGTCCTGGAGCTGTTTGCCAACAATGGGGTTGAGAAGGAATTAATACTGGATTTCTGGCGCCGGGGGAATTATATTAAAAATGGAGAGAACTTCTATTCGCCTCTGGAGTTAGTTTAAAAGCCTATAGACAGATGATCAGGAGAAGGTGTAGTAGTTGGTTAGAGACATAATTGCCGAACAGTATCCCTGGGAAACGCGGGTAGCCATAGTGGAAGAAGACCGCCTGGTGGAGGTATTCTGGGCAGATCAAGAGGAGAATGTGGGCAACATTTATAAAGGCCGGGTTAAGGATGTGATTCCGGGTCTCTCCTGCGCCTTCATAGATATAGGACTGGCCAAGAATGCCTTTTTATACGCTGGTGATATGGCCCGAGTATTTGCCAACAAGGGTGCCATTATAACCGATATATTGAAAAGCGGTCAGGAAGTAATGGTGCAGGTGAAAAAAGAAGCTTTTGCGGAGAAGGGGGCTCGAGTTACCGGAGATATTACCATTCCCGGGCATTTCCTGGTTTTACTGCCCTTTCAAAACGATGTTTCTATTTCTCGTAAGATTGTTGGTGATCAGCGCCGCCAATACCTGCGTACGTTGATTGAAAAGAATAAGCCGGATCGTGTGGGTATAATACTGAGAACGGCATGCCTGGAGGCAGAAGATAACGAAATTATGGGTGAATTGCGCAGACTGCTGGAGGTATGGAAAGAGGTTAAGTACCGCTACGATAAGAATAAGGCGCCCGCACTCATTTATGAAGATGTAGATGTCTTGGAAAGAGCTATGCGTGATTATCTGGATGGAGACATAGGACGTATCATTATTAACAACCTCAAGCTCAAGGATAAAATAGACAGATTTATAAACCGTAACAGCAGCGGGTATGATTATAATATTCAGTATGCGGAAGGTGATCTGTTCGAAAAGTATGGTTTGGAAAAGGATATTCGCAAAGCCCTGCGCCGTAAGGTGTGGCTGAAGAGTGGAGGATACTTAATCTTTGATGTTACCGAGGCTATGACTGTAATTGATGTGAACAGCGGCAAATTCACCGGCAAAAACGATTTCGAAGACACGGTGTATAAACTAAACCTGGAAGCGGCAGTGGAAATCCCCCGGCAACTTCGTCTGCGCAGCATCGGGGGGATTATATTAATAGACTTTATTGACATGAAAGATGAGCAGAACCAGACGGACGTGGTAGGCATGCTCCGTCAAGAATTACAGAAAGACAAAGCCCATTCCCGTATCATCGGGATGACTGGACTGGGTTTTCTGGAAATGACCCGCAAAAAGTCCCGCTATGGACTTGACCAGGTTTACAACGACGATTGTCCCAACTGCCACGGCAGGGGTCATACGATTAACATTATGTCGCTAGCCTGCCAGGTAAAAAGAAAACTGGTCAACATGGGTTATTTGGAAAGTGATGCAATCGTATGTGAAGTGCATCCCCATTTGCTGGATTTCATTATGAATAACGAAAAAAACCTGGTGTATATCCAGAATTTAATAGGCAAGAAAATAAAACTAATAGCCAAAGATAGTCTCAGCATGGCTGATTATAATATTTTCCCGGGTTAGTCCCCAGGGGAGATGGGGTCAGGCCTGACTTATTGAGATTAGTTTGATGATTGTAATGTTAATAAGTCAAGCCTGACCCCTAAGACTTATATGGTGAGATATGACCAACGATTGAGGAGGAAGAAAAGGTGGTTTCAGGTTCTGAGTTGAAAAAGTTAGATAATACATTAAATGAATCGTGGAGACAGTTCATCAGCAGCGGGAGTGTGGATTTGGATGCAGTCAGGCCTGAGATACTGCAATCGTGGCAAAGATGTTATAATGCCAGGGTTGATCCTTATGATGGCACCAGCCACCTGAGCCTGAAGCAGCATGAACTCGAACAATTACGGGCTAAAAACATAGAACTCATGGAGGTAGCCTGGCATTTTATGGTTAGACTTTATGAGTTTGTAGCCGGTTCAGGATTTGTAGTTTTTTTATCAGATGAACGCGGTTTTATTATGGAGAGCGTTGGAGATTATGACATACTGGATGATGCCGCCAAGGTTAATCTAATGACAGGTACAGGGTGGATGGAGGAAGAAGTTGGCACTAATGGTATAGGTACGGCTTTAAAATTGAAGAAACCAGTTCAGGTTTCAGGCCAGGAGCACTATTGCGAAATGCTGCATCCCTGGACCTGTTCAGCGGCTCCTATATTTAATGATGATGGGCAGGTTATCGGTGCCCTGCAAATGTCAGGACCTTCCAGAGCAGTCCACTTGCATACTCTGGGGATGGTTGTGGCTGCGGTGGAGGCGATTCGGGATCAAATTAGGGTTAAACAACAAAACCAGGTATTAACCATACTCAACAGCAGCCTGCAAAATATTTTTCATACCATGTCTGACGGGGCAATTATGGTTGACCATCAAGGTATTATCAAGCAAATTAACCCGGTAGGGGAGCAGATACTGGGCCATGATTTAATGGGAAGATCAATAGAGTATTTGTTTGGCAAGACTACCAAGACCAACGGGGTTTTGGAGATTGGTCGAACCTATACAGACGTTGAGGTGAGGGTGGACACCCCCCAGAACTATTTCCACTGCCTGGTAACGGGTATACCTATCAAGGACGAAAAAGGGGAGGTAACCGGGGCGGTTATTTTTTTCAATCCCATTAACAAGGTAAAGAGACTAATAAACCGCTTTAGCGGGGCGCACGCTACCTTCCATTTTGAAGATATTATTGGCGAAAGCCCTAAATTAAAGGAAGCTATACAAGTGGCTTCTCAGGCCGCATTGAATGAAAGTAATGTGCTTATTGTTGGAGAAAGCGGTACTGGCAAGGAACTTTTTGCTCAGTCAATTCACAATTATGGCCCCTATCAGAGGGGGCCATTTGTGGCGCTCAATTGTGCGGCCATACCCAGGGAATTAATTGCCAGTGAGCTTTTTGGATACTCCGAGGGTGCATTTACCGGAGCTAAACGCGGGGGAAGACCGGGAAAGTTTGAAATGGCGTCCGGGGGAACTTTATTCCTGGATGAAATCGGAGATATGCCCCTTGACCAGCAGGTAACTCTTCTGCGCGTGCTGCAAGAGAGGGAAATCACCCGTATCGGAGGGGATCAGGTTATTCCTGTGGATGCACGAGTAATATGTGCTTCCAATAAGAATTTGAAAGATGAGGTTAGGAAAGGCAATTTCCGAGAGGATCTTTATTACCGCTTAAATGTTATATTGGTTTCGGTTCCTCCGCTGCGGGAACGTAAGGCAGATATTGATATCTTATTTAATTATCTTCTAAAAAAGATTACTGAAAAGCTACACACCCATATAGATACAGTACAATCAGGGATTATAGAGTGTCTTCAAAACTATAGCTGGCCGGGAAATGTACGGGAATTGGAGAATGTTGTGGAAAAGATTGTTAATAATGCCACCGGGGCAGTACTTTCTATTGAACACCTGCCCCCCGAAATTGCCAGGATGGAATCATTGCCGCAATATTCTGAGCCCCAGCCATCCTTGTCGTTACCCCAAGGGAGCAGGGGGATGACAGCATTGCTGGCAGAGCGCAACACTATTGTGGAACTACTGGCCCGGCATAACGGTAACATCAGCTCTATTGCCAGGGAAATGGGGGTTTCCCGGAACACCGTTTATCGCAAGATGGAATTTTACAATATTTCGCGCCGATATAACTTCGAATAAACCTATTTAGAACTCTCTGGAAATATAAAAAATTATGAAAACCCGAGAATTGATACACTTATCATTCTTCGGGTTTTTATTTTAAGATGGTAGGTATTGCTGCAAACCAGTTAAGAACTCAACAGGTGTTGTAACGTGTGTCGCAGCTGTTACAACACCTGTTGAGTTCTGCGATACACAATTTGGGCCTCGATACTACGTGACTATGGGATAAACAAAAAAATAAAGGAAAAGATACCTGTATACCAGGAGTACCCACCCTAATATCGTCAAAGTTACTGATGTTGGCATAGTAATTGCTCTACTTAATTATAACCTAATCGTTTCAGTCAGCATCATTGCCAAGCAAAGGGGGGGAGAGGATAGTTGACGCTTATGAGCCGATAATGGTGGGAGCAATCTGTTTGTAAGACGATACCGGAAATAAAAAGGAGGCAAATTAAAAATGTGGGAATCCAAAATGAATATTAATCAGGTTGTAGAAATTCGTAGTAAAACACTTTGTTATTTTGGAGTGGGTGCATTACAAAAAGTTGACGATATCTGCGATTACTTGAAAAAAACAGGTGTTAAAGCAGTATTGGTTACTACCGATGAAATAGTATACAAGGTTACCGGGGTTTGGGAGGTTCTGGAGCCGGCATTGAAGAAGAAAGGCATAAAATATGCGCTTTATACTGGAGTAGTACCGAATCCAACCGTTGACGGAATTGATGAAGCGACTGCCATGGGCAAAAAAGTAGGAGCCGGGGCAGTTATCGGTATCGGCGGAGGAAGTGCCATTGATACCGGCAAGAGTGCAGCTGTATTACTACATCCCGATAATGCCAAATATAATGCCCGGGATGCTTATCTTTATAAATTTGATGTACAAAAAGCAGTACCGATTATTGCCATTAACACCACCCATGGAACGGGAACAGAAGTGGATAGGTTTGCCGTGGCCAGCATTCCCGAGTTAGAGTATAAACCTTGCTTGGCAGTGGACTGCATATATCCTCTATTTGCTATTGACGACCCGGCCATCATGACTAAATTGCCAGCTAATCAGACTCGATACACCGCAATTGATGCTCTTAACCATGTAACTGAGGCAGCTACATCTTTGGTTACCAATCCATATGTAGTTATGAATGCTGTAGAAACAGCCAGGCTGGTAGCCAAATATTTGCCCCAGGCAGTTGCTCATCCTGACGATTTAACCGCTCGCTATTATCTGCTTTATGCATCTATGATAGGTGGAATTTGTTTTGATAACGGCTTGCTGCATTTTACTCACGCCCTGGAACATCCGTTAAGTGCGATAAAACCGAATCTTCCTCACGGATTAGGCTTGGCTATGATCTTACCTGCGGTTATCAAGGTAGTATATCCTGCTTGTCCTGAAATATTGGCAGCAATTTATGCGCCTTACGTACCAGGATTGAAGGGTGAAGTCGGAGAAGCAGAGAAATGTGCCGCTGGTGTAGAACAGTGGCTGTTTAGTGTAGGAGTTACTGAGAAATTGGCTGATTACGGATACACGGCAGAAGATCTGGAAAAAGCCGCCAAACTGGCTTTTGAAACACCATCCCTGGGCCTTCTCTTAAGTGTAGCACCGATTAAAGCTGATGAATCAATCGTAAGAAGCATACTCCTGAACAGTTTGAAACCAATGTAAAACCAATGTAAAACCAATTTCGGGGGGGTGTCAGGATGGTTATCTTGACATCTCCCCTGACATTCTGGGAACTGCAAAACAGTTAAGACATCAGGACGGATTGGTCGTGGCTATAACAAAGAATGCAATACCTATAATTGTTTGTGACGCATAAATTCGGTAATCAAGACAGCATGCCCGTTGAGAAAGCCTACAGCGCGCGCCCAACTCCATATCCATCAAGACCACTCCAGGAAGGAGGCTCAATCCGAGCCTCCTTCTTTTTGAGTTCCCAGGAAAACGCGAGGAAATGGAGACTATTAACCTTTATGTAAATGGGGTAGACGGGCTGTATTCAAAAAACATGCAGCGCAGGCCAAGGCAAATGGGCATTCTATTGTAACGCCAAGAGGAGCGGCTGTTAACAATCGCGGGACATCGTCATGGGTTTAAAAAAGCATAAACATATAGGTGGCTTTATAACTTAAAGTGTTGGAAAAGAAGACATCCAAGGAGGCAGCCGTATGAGCACAAGATACCCTTATGCAGGTGAAACATGAGTTAGAGTGTATCAACACGGTAATAATAGCAAAAAAACTAAAATAAATGGATATAAATATGGGGATGGTGAATGCCTGACCCCATCTGCTATTTCGGCTTGACGTACGGCCTCGAATATGTTACTTTGTTAAATGGTTGCACGTTTTTGCAACCGCGCGGTTCGGGTTTATAAATGGCCTCGGCCTACCTTGGGATCGGCGAGTCTAAAAAATGTGGAGGTGTATTAATGTACGCAGTAATTCAAACAGGTGGCAAGCAGTATAAGGTTGCCGAAGGGGAAATCCTGAAAGTTGAGAAGCTGGCAGGCGAAGCCGGCGATAAGTTGACCCTCGATCAAGTGCTCATGGTTAAAGATGAGAATGGGACTCGAATCGGTTCTCCTACCGTCAAGGATGCCCAGATTACGGTGGAGGTAATTGAGCAGGGCCGGGAAAAGAAGATCACTGTTTATAAGTATAAAAAAAGAAAGAATTATCGTCGCAAACAGGGACATCGTCAAGCCTATACTAAAATCAAGATCGAAAAGATTGAAGGCTAAGCCGGACATCTATTACCTGCAGCATAAGAAGAATAATCATTCTCAATATATTTGAGTACTTACTGGGAGGTTTTATACATGGCACATAAAAAGGGTGTTGGCAGTAGTAGAAATGGTAGAGATAGTGAATCCAAGCGCCTGGGTGTTAAAAGGGGCGATGGCCAGTTTGTGAAAGCTGGGAATATTCTGGTCCGGCAGAGGGGAACTAAAATTCATCCTGGCAACAATGTTATGATTGGCGGGGATGATACTTTATTCTGCACTGTGGACGGTAATGTTAAATTTGAAAGAAAAGGCAAAACTAAAAAGCAGGTCAGCGTATATCCGGTTGAGGAAACCGCGTCAATATAGCTTGAGCCGCAACTGCATCGATCTACCAACCCCTGGAATGTTTCAGGGGTTTTTGTTATTATTAGGGATAACATGGGGGCGGTAAATTTGGAAGCAGAGCAGATGGTGGATTTATTAAGAAGAGTCAGACATGATTTTGCCAATCACTTGCAAGTCATCGGTGGTTACCTGGAAATGGGTAATTCGGACCGGGTAAAAGAGTATCTTGGTGCGGTGATTGAAGATATAAGGTCGGAAAGAATCATTTTTGAGACTCCCGATGGGGAGGCTTCCCTCTATTTTTATGAACAGCTGTTAAAGGCGTGCGATATAGGAATTATACTGCGCTATGAGGATATAGGGATTGATTCCTGGGAAATCTTAAAGGCAAGTGGTGAGCCTTATAGGAGTCTGGTGGGATTGAAAAAGGAAACGAGTGAATCTGAAGAAGATGAAGTCATTTATCTTTCAATCCAGGAAGACAAGCAGGGATTTAATCTACTTTTCTCCTGCTCCGCCTGGGATTGCGGTCCTAAGGTGGTCAGGGTTAATAAGGGGTGAGCTAATGTTTATTGATCATGCCAAGATATATGTAAAGGGTGGAGACGGCGGCAACGGCTGCGTAGCCTTTAGACGGGAGAAATATGTCCCCATGGGCGGCCCTTACGGGGGCGACGGCGGTAGGGGAGGAAACGTGATATTTGTAGCCGACGAAGGTATGAGCACCTTGATGGATTTCCAGTATCGCAAGCATTTTAAGGCTGACCGGGGTGTACATGGAATGGGGAAGAACCAGCACGGGGCTCGGGGTGAGAATCTGGTAGTGAGGGTTCCGGCGGGGACGATTATAATGGATGATGACAATGGTGAAGTAATCGCTGACTTAACGGCTGCGGGGCAGGAGGCGGTTGTTGCCAAGGGCGGCCGGGGTGGCCGAGGAAACAGCCGCTTTGCTACATCTATTCACAAGGCCCCTTCCATGGCTGAGAATGGCGAACCAGGGGAAGAAAAGTGGATACGTCTGGAGTTGAAGCTGCTGGCTGATGTAGGCCTGGTGGGTTTCCCCAATGCCGGCAAGTCCACTTTTATTGCCCGGGTATCGGCGGCGCGTCCGAAGATAGCTGATTATCCATTTACTACCATCACTCCCAATCTGGGGGTAGCTATGACCAGGGACAAAAATTCATTCGTAATTGCCGATATACCGGGATTAATTGAGGGGGCTCATGAAGGCACCGGATTGGGACTCGATTTCTTGCGCCATATTGAAAGGAACCGGATGCTGCTGTTCATTCTCGATGCTGCTCAGGTAGATGGCCGCAATGTAATCGAGGATTTTATCACCCTGCGCAATGAATTGGAATTTTATAACCCGGAACTACTGGATAGACCTTATCTGATAGTGGCCAACAAGCTGGATGTGCCGGAAGCCGAGGCGAATTTGCGTATTTTACAGGAGAAGTATGGTGATAGGGTTTACGGAATTTCCGCGGTTAGCGGGCAGGGTGTAGATGAACTGCTGGAAAAAACCTATAGCCTTTTGCAGAGCATTCCTGTGGAGGAACATATTGGTGAGGCCAGGATCATCCGGCGTTTTGAGGAAGAAGTACCTTTCTTAATCGACATAATTGATGGAGTATATCACGTTTCTGGCAAACGTATCGAAAACCTAGTCACCATGACTAACTTAAATCAGGATGAATCCCTGCAGAGGTTTCAGAGAACCGTGGCTCGAATGGGATTGGAGGATGCTTTGAAAGAAAAAGGAATTCAGGCTGGAGATACGGTTAGAATTTTAGATATGGAATTTGATTACAGCGATTAATGGGGATATGGAGCGCAGAAAACGGACTAAGAGGATTGACAAGTCGCGTGGACTCGCTTTGCTGGCCCGCATACTAATTTGTACAAGGTGTGTGGGCTGGCTGAAATTGTTTTAGTCACGGCAATATTATCAGTAGGGGAAAGTGATGTGGTGAGAACGTGAGGGACGGTTTTAGAGACTGCAAGAGAATAGTGGTCAAAGTGGGCACAAGTACCTTAACCCATGCTAATGGGCAGCTAAATCTGGGACGAATGGAACTTATAGTACGGGAACTGGCTGATTTACATAATCAGGATGTAGAAGTCTTGCTGGTGAGCTCGGGCGCAATTGGAACCGGGGCTAACCGTATGGGTCTGAAGAAGGTACCTCGAACCTTGCCGGAAAAACAAGCCCTGGCAGCAATTGGTCAGGGAGCCTTATTGCATATGTATGAGAAGTTTTTTGCCGAATACGGAAAAACAGTAGCCCAGGTCTTGCTGACCCGGGAGGACTTAGATGAAAGGATGCGTTATCTAAACGCTACCAATACCCTGCTGGCGATTCTCAACATGAAAGTGATCCCCATTATTAACGAAAATGATACGGTAGTGGTGGAGGAGATAAAGTTTGGCGACAATGATATGCTTTCCACCGTGATAGCCGGTATCGTGGATGCAGATTTACTGATAATACTATCCGATGTAGACGGGTTTTATGATATGGATCCACGTACTAATGACCAGGCCCATCTGCAAAGTGAAGTATTGGAGATTACCGGAGTTATGGAACAAAATTCTACTAACCGCGGTATTGCATTTTCCAGTGGAGGCATGTTTACCAAGTTAAAAGGAGCGCGGGTTTGTATGGCGGCCGGCATTCCTATGGTTATTGCCAACAGCAGTGAAAAGAATGTGCTGCGCCGCATAATCGCCGGCGAAAAGCTGGGTACTCTTTTCGTGCCTCGGGAAGAAAAAATGCAAGCCCGTAAAAAATGGATAGCTTTTGGAACGGTATTACATGGCAAATTAACCATCGATACCGGGGCGGCAACCGCTTTATTGAAAAGGGGCAAAAGTCTGCTGGCTTCCGGGGTCGTAGGGGTGGAGGGTGATTTCGAGCGGGGAACAGTGGTGGCAGTAATGTCCACTGATGGCAGCGAGATAGCCCGGGGTATGGCTAATTATAGTGCTGATGAAATTAGATGCATCGCCGGGAAAAAATCCGGCGATATAGAAAAGATTTTAGGCGAAAAGGACTATGATGAGGTAATCCATCGGAACAACCTGTGGATAGAATGCTAATCTGGAAAAAAGGAGGCAGTTTTATGAATAGTATTCAGGAAATGCTTATAGAACAGGGGAAAAAAGCGAAACAGGCGGCCAGGTTTTTGGCCACCGCACCCACTAATATGAAGAATGAGGCCTTGCTCCATATGGCAGATCAACTGGAAGCAGGCAGTAACGAGATTCTGAAGGCTAATGGGTTGGATTTGGAATTGGGGATGGAACAGGGTTTAAGTGCGGCCTTATTGGAACGGCTGACATTAAATGATAGCCGCATTCGCGATATGGCCCAGGGATTGAGGGACGTAGCCGCTTTGCCTGATCCAGTGGGAGAAATGATTGATTCTTCCCGCAGACCCAATGGGCTGGATATAAGTCGCATAAGAACCCCTATTGGGGTGATTGGCATCATTTATGAATCCCGTCCTAATGTGACCGCTGATGCGGCTGCCCTATGTCTCAAATCAGGAAACGCTATTCTCCTGAGAGGCGGGGAAGAAGCACTGAATTCCAACCGTGTCATTGCTCGCGTTATATCATCAGCGGCCCGTCAATGTGGTATACCTGATGGAGCCATACAATTGGTGGACAGTGAGGATCGGCAGGCAGCGGTGTTCATGATGAAGATGCACGAATATCTGGACGTCCTGATACCCCGTGGTGGTAAGGGACTGAAAACGGTAGTACTGGAAAATGCTATGGTACCTATTATCATGACTGGAATGGGCAATTGCCATGTATATGTTGACCAATACGCAGACTACTCAAAAGCCCTAAACATTGTATATAACGCCAAGGTGCAAAGACCTTCGGTGTGCAATGCGGCCGAAACTCTTCTCGTTCATGAAAAAGTGGCCGCGGAATTTTTGCCGGGTATTATCGATGAATTGAAGGGCGCTGGTGTGAAAATCAGGGGTTGCCTTAAAAGCCAGAAACTGGTGCCAGGGATTATGGCTGCTACCGAGGAGGATTGGTCGGAAGAGTATCTGGAACTGATCATGGCAGTGAAGGTAGTAGCAAGCCTGGACGAGGCTATTGATCATATTAATAAATATGGTACCGGACACAGTGAAGCTATTGTGAGCGAAAATTACAGCAGTGTACGGCGTTTCTTAGCTGAGGTTGACGCTGCCGCAGTCTATGCCAATGCCTCGACTCGTTTCACTGACGGGGGAGTGTTCGGCTTCGGAGCAGAGATGGGAATCAGTACGCAAAAATTGCATGCGCGGGGACCTATGGGTCTGACGGAATTGACCACCAGCAAGTTTGTCATTTATGGTGATGGGCAGATTAGATAGTCAATGGTGATATTTATAGCGCGGTTTTCACTAGTTCAGACGCAATAATGTCCGGGCTGTTCCTTTATTATACTTATTACCTGATTACAGCCTTGGCATCGCCTGGTTTAAAGACAGGGAGGGTTTTACCCTCCTTTTCTATGTGGGTAAGCTTCACCGGCATACCGACATGAACCTCTTCCAGGGGGCAATCGATAAGGTTGGAGGGCATCCGGAGCCCTTCTTCCAGCTCTATCAGTGCGTATATATAGGGCGTTTTATCTTTGAATTCGGGCAGGGCACTGACATATACGATGGTATAGCTGTACAGGATGCCTTTACCACTCACCGGCTTCCATTCGAGATCGGCCTGTAAACAGTATGGGCACCGTTCGCGGGGGTAGAATATAAAAACATGGCAGGTGGGGCAATATTGCAGCCAGAGGTGAACGGCAGCCATTTTATCATAATAGATTTGCTTGTAGTCACTCATATTTATTTCCTCCCCAGAATCAAACAGCATTGGGTGCTCATAACTCCGCCATTTCCATTTACCAGGGCTAGTCGATTATTCTTTACCTGACGAGATCCGGCCTCGCCCCGGAGTTGGTGAACGGCTTCGATGACATGAGACATCCCACCTGCAAAGGAGGCCTGGCCGCAGGAAAGCTGCCCGCCATGAGTGTTACAGGGTAGACTGCCCTTATAGGTAAGGTCAGTATCTTCGATAAACTTCCCACCTTCACCTTTGCGGCAGAAGCCGATATCTTCCAGGCTTATCAAGACCGTGATAGTATAGCAGTCATATAGAGAAACTAGGTCGATGTCACTGACTTTAACTCCGGCCATTTGGAATGCTCTCTCGGCCGCCATCTTAATAGGGCTGACCGTTAAACTGGGAGCATAGACGATGGAATTGTGGGTGTAGGCTTCACCAAAACCACAGACAGCAATCGGGTCATGGGCAGTATGAGCACCATGGTCAGAGCGGCTGACGATTGCCGCTGCTGCTCCACTGCAAGGCCGTACAATCTCCAGCAAATGCAGGGGATCAACGATGACTGGTGAATCCAGCACATCTTTCACCGTGAGCGCCCTTTGGTTAAACAGGGCCTTGGGATTAGCCAGGGCATTAGTTCTCTGGTCAACTGCAATTTTAGCCATTTGTTCAGGGGTGGTGCCGTATTCATACATATGGCGACGGGCAATCAAGGCATAGCCAGAATTAAAACCCATGGGGCCATAGGGGAGTTCATAATCGATTTCCGCCTGGGACATAACCGCCAGCTTACCTGCCCGGGTGTTGAACACCTGTGAGTCCCAAACCCCGCCGCTCAAGCACAGGCAATTTTTACATATTCCTGCATCCACCAGCAAGGCAGCCCGAGCGACAGTCGCGGCAGCGCTGGCACCTCCTAATTCCACCATATTCATAAAGACCGGGGCTAACTGCAGGTATTCAGCCACCTGGGAAGGCCATAAGAAGTAACTATCCTCACTGGGGGGGGCAACCAGCAGGCCGTCAATATCACTCTTGTGCAGGCCCGCATCCTGAATTGCCTGAGCAGCAGCTTCGGCCAACAAGTCCAGGGTAGTTCTACCACCCGGATCCAATGTGGGTGGCAACTCTGCGATTCCGATTATGGAAGTTTGACCTTGCTCCAACATCATTTCCGTCCCCCTTCCTGGTATAAGCAGGGAAATTTATTCTATCACTTCCAGGTGATACTGGGCGAGCTGGGCCTTGTCTTCCGAGCTAAGCTGGTATTCCCGGTCTAATTCCTGACGCTCGGTGGGCGTACCGCACAAAGGAGTGGACAGGTAGCGCAGTCCGTTATCGTTCACCACGGTTACGATCAGTTTTTTATCGGGATACTTTTGGGCTACTTTTCTGGCCGCGCCCACGTTACAGCCCGAAGATATTCCACAAAAAATACCTTCCTTTTTAGCCATATTCTGGGCTATGGCTATACAATCATCGGAACTTACCAGGACAACCCCGTCAATATACTGCAGGTCCAGAATTTCAGGTATCAGCCCATCGGCTATACCCTGAACTTTGTGCTTGCCGATTTTACCATAGGCCAAAATTGGTGATTCTTGAGGTTCTGATATGTATATTTTGATAGCCGGGTTTTTATCTTTGAGATATTTGGCTGTGCCGGTAACGGTTCCCCCGGTGCCCTGACACATAATAAAAACATCAACTTTGCCTTGGGTCTGTTCCCATATCTCGGGTCCAGTTTGATGGTAATGAGCGGCCACATTGTCATCCCGATAAAATTGCCCCATTTCAAATATTTGCGCTCCGTATTTTTCCTTAAGGCGTTCTACCTCCTCGAGAACCAGGTCCACATCGGTCTCAGCTCCAGGGGTTAGAACCAGTTCGGCTCCATAAGCCCCAATGGTTTTCTTGCGTTCTTCGCTCATTCCCTCCGGCATAACAATAATAACCCGGTAGCCTTTACTGGCTCCCACCATAGAAGTGGAAATCCCCGTGTTACCAGTGGTTCCTTCTAGAAGTATCATGCCCGGTTTAAGCTCACCCCGTTGTTCCGCTTTTTCCACAATCTCAAATGCAATCCGGTCTTTAAGACTGCCACTGGGGTTAACGTACTCCAGTTTGACAGCAATATCAGCATTTAGATCTGAGGATAGCTTCCGCAAACGAACCAAAGGGGTGCATCCTACAGCCTGTAGAACGCTGTCTAACATCCGGGCATTGGTATTCCATTCCATTATATTACCTCCAGTATTATATATTATAATATCCAATCAGGGCCAAATTTTAGGGGGCGGGTTAAGGATCTGGTATCCCTTTCCGGCATGGTCGTGACGAAGTCAGGCAAATTTTTCAGACATTCTTCATATAGGATGCTTAATTCATCGAAAAAACGCTCCCGCAGAGATGGATCGCGCAGAGTAAGTCCCTTCTCTTTAAGTATTTCCGCCCAGTGATTGTTAACCTCTATTTCGTAATCAGTCAATTTATCGAAAAAATCGCGCCAATCTTGCATACTGTCTTCCTCCTGCCATCCGATGCCTGAGCACACAAAATGACGGCAGATGGACTCCCGCAGGTGTTGTGATAGGATACAGCCGTTTTCTTTACTATGGAATCTGCATCTATAACTGGATCCTTCAATAGTATTGTTGACCGTAACGGAAGCATCGAGGATGGTTAAATGATCCAGCGAAAAGATATAATTAAGTAAATCTGGTTCGTTCAGAAGAAGGTAGGCAAGATCCGTAGGATAAAAAACAGGCGAGTAAAAGCCACAACAACCCTTGTCATCCTGCCGCGGGCACTGAGCACAGAGATCCACTTCTATATAACTGCGCAGACCTTGATTATGAAATACCAGGGTGATTACCTCTTCCATCGTGGAATTCCGCTCCTCTCTGGCTGTTACTAGCACCTCCCAGTTCAGGGTGCCTTTAACTATATAAAAGATTAAAGCATTTTGCATATTGATTCAATCACTATTACAAAAGACAATGGGAAGGTCTTCCTGTCTGCGGGCAATTTGCACATTTAGTAGGTCATATTAAATGATATAATGATTAAGCTGAATATTAATTAACATGACTTCTAATACTGTGAGTAGCAACCAACGCCGCTTAACTGGAAAGGAAGGCTTATAAAGTATAGAACTGTGCTATAGTCAGGTTTGGACGAGCAAAATAATCCACAGGAATGAGAGCAGAGTTCAAAACACCGGGTAAGTCATTTTTGGATGATGTAAACGTTTAATATTGTTGAACAAGGTGATTATATTGCGGGAAATTAAGACCCTGGGTATCCTGGGGGGGACATTTAATCCCATACATTATGGACATTTGGTCGCAGCAGAGTATGCGCGTGAAGCTTGCCATTTGGATCAGGTTGTGTTTATTCCATCTGCCCGCCCGCCTCACAAAGATCTTGATGAGGTACTGGACTGTCAGCACAGATATGAAATGGTGGAGGCAGCTGTGCGGGATAACCCCGATTTCGCAGTATCGGCGATGGAAATAGAACGACAAGGGATGTCATATACGGTGGAAACCATCGATGCCTGCCTGCAGCAATTTCCAGGGATAAACATATTTTTTATCCTGGGCGTTGACGCCCTTCTGTTGATGAACACCTGGAAAGACGTTGACCGCCTCGCCCAAATATGCAGTTTTATTGTGGTTACCAGACCTGGTTACAAGTTAAACCGGGAGGAT
>JBAYYO010000009.1:0-19758 GCA_041672985.1 Syntrophomonas sp.
AAGCTGAGTTTTGAAGGAACATGGAAAAGGGGCGAAAAGCTCGATGGGAAAAGCACCCGCACCAATTGGGCCTAGTGAAAAGGTATAATCGAGCCGGAATTCATTCCCGGCTCTTTTTTAGCGTATCATAAAAAAAGAAAGGCCCGCCAAGCCGGGCGGGTTCTTTGATTCAAATGGTCGGGGTGACAGGATTCGAACCTGCGACTTTCTGGTCCCAAACCAGAGGGAAGCCGATTTTACAAGGTTTTGGAAAGTTTTGGAATGTGTCAAAAGGTCAATAAACTCAAAATAAACAGACTGCAAAGTTATTAAAAAGTTTTCGCAAGTTTTTGAAACTTGTGGCAAAAATATGGCGAGTCTCTCGCCTGCTAAGGCCAATAAATCAACTATTACAGGAACTAATGTTTCAGAATAATGAACTAAAACGCGCCCTGCAGGTTAACCCGCCAACCGCACCATGTCACCGTCCTTACTGGAGGCCAGGCTTCCACTTCCTTAATAGCTTATCAATCTCTTTTTGCCGACTGTCTTTCTCCTGCTGAGTTTTTGCACGAGCCTTAGCCTGACGTAAATTCTGGTATCTCTTGTTAAACTCAGGATCCTTTTCCTGTAGCTTATCGTTGGTTTTTTTCTTGGCACATTCAGAACTGCAGACCTTCTTATTAAATCTGTGGTTAATATAGGGAAACGCCGAACCGCAAACCTCACAAAACCCCGCGTAGATATCATGTTCAACGGCAAACGATATCTCAGCCCAAATTAATGGCAGTAGGCCTTGCCGGGACGTATACAGTTTTGACAATACGGTTTTTCTAGTAACATATCGGTTATCCCTCTCCCCTCTCCCCGTGTAAACACTCTCTTTACGTTCAGCATCTATAGCTATTAACTCCGCAGTGACTTCCTTGCTTCGGCATCCTACGGCTTCATAGGCAAGAAGAAGCCAGTAATGCACTATGTCTTCAACATCATCAACTACAATATTCTTTGCAATCATAGACACCTCTTTCGCATAATCTATCCCCCCAGCAAGTTTAATATTTTCGCAATAACTGTCACTAGGGAGAAGGTATTTTTTAGTTTTGCAAAGTTTATTAATTTGTGGGGATAACCAGAGTTTAAATGCATTTGACATGCCTAGAAATTCAGCCAAATACCGAAAGCCCTCAATATGATCTGGGTGAGCATCCTTCATGTAATATTTAAAAGCAATGGGGCATTCCCGAAGATCTACCCATGATAATTCGTGAGCAAGGCTTTTACATTGCAAATTATCACGCACCCGGGACAAAATACGGTTAGCATATTCTGTCTTGGTGCCTTGTTCGGGCACCGCCTTTTGTACGTTAACAAGAGCGTTATAGACTCCGAATAGTGGTAAATCGTGTTTGATCTCTTGAGAATCAATTAGTATTTCTCTATACTCTTGTCCTTTGTGAAAAATATATAACTGGAACCTCGAATATTCCTCTGATTCTTTAGTGTCTAAATATCCATTCACGTTTAGCCCCACCTTTTTTACTAAAATGTCACATTGACCAAGTTCATGAACCCGAATTTTTACTACCTCCCATTGGAAGGCGTTTTTAAACCTGTCACAATGGGGAAACAATATGCAATTAATGTGACTATATCATAACATTTAAGAAGCAGGAAGAGCAACCTGCCAATACATAAGAAAGGGGATGAATATATGAATAATTCTGAATTTTCTTTCGATAAGTTTCCGGACATTTTTGGACCAAAAGAACTCATTACAGCTAAGTACCCAGGAAGTAAAAACGCAGTTTATAGCCTGTTCAACAGGCCGGACTTCCCATGTTTGCGACACGGCAAAAAGCTTTTGGTTAGTAAGACGGCATTTTTACAATATTTTCGAGCAGCAAACTAAGGATTTAACACATGAACAATACTGCAAACCAATTAGATGAAACTAACCCGGAAAATTGGCCTTATATAATGAACCTAACTCACATCATGAAGCTATCTGGAATGGGCAAGAATAAGACGCTTGACGTGCTCCAGAGTTGAGAACTTTGTGGCAAAAAAGTGCGTGGTAGATGGTTGATCACCCGTGACAGCTTTTTAGCATGGCTAAAGAAAACTAACTAGTTTCTAGCTTGACAAAACAAGTACGTTCTTTGAAAACTTAATCTTTCGCTGGCAGCACCTGTTTAGGGGGGTGCAATGCGATAACTAGAGTTCCCCGGATGCCGAAATCGTCAGGGATAAAAAGCGGAATGGCTTCGTACCTCGCCTCCTAGTAATCGCAGGGTTATTGCCACAGAAAGCAATTAGCATGGAGGTAGGAAGCAATAAAACCGACGGGTGAGCCGGTATCCATGGAGGTGATATTTATGAGTAGTAATAAAAATCAGTCCATAAATTTCGAAGAAATTTATAGGCATACTCTGGATCAACAAATAGGCGGACGGTCAGTTGATCCGTTAGATGAGAGCTTTACACGGCATAAAGTACAAGATAGGATGCTCGACTTAATTAAGAGACACGGCCTGCTGGATGTCCTAATCAGTGATTTGGGCCTCTGCTCATTATGCCGGGATAGGACGCCCCGGTAATGGCGCGCCCACGCAAAGAAGGCATGGATTATTTTCCTCATGATTGCGATGCTTCAACCGATGACAAGATTGAAGCAATGCGATCATTACATGGGAATGACGGTTATGCCTTTTACTTTATTTTACTTGAAAGGGTTTTCCGTATGGAAAACGCAGAGATAAACATGGGAATACCTGCAATAAAACTTGCGCTTATTAAAAGAGTGGGTGTTACACCTGAAAAACTTGAAGTTATTTTAGCTACTGCCCTTGAAATTGGGGCATTTGACCAGACCATTTTCAATGAAAGAGGAGTTATAACCAGTAACGGAATAAAGCGAAGATCCCGAATGGTTGAGGATTTGCGGACTTCCTGGAGGGACAAAAAAACAAAAGGAATTATCCCCCGAGAAAACCGAGAGGAAAACCCAGAGAAAACACCATAAATAAAAAGAAAAAAGAAATAGTTATTACCCCTGAAGAGCATGAGTTTATGACGGAATTAGAGCGGATAAATAATTACCCGCTTAATCGTGACAAAGACTTAGAAATGTATAAGACATTGGAAGAAAGATATCCGGATATTGATTTGATAGCAACGGTCAAAGACTGGCGGATTAATAAAATAAATCAGCCACTTGAACTAAATAGCAATGCAAGAAGCCAATTAAATACGTGGTGCAAAAATGATCAGGAGTGGGGCAAAAACAAAAAACCGGACAAGCCCAAAGATGCAATCGAAACAGAACGGCAAAAAGCACTACTGGAATCAGTTGTTGGTTTTGGAAAGGTGGTGTCATAGTTGGAGCCTATGCAAGTTGCTTACCGCATAGTTGGCGGAAAATTTAATGTTAAAGGCAGAGAAATTATCCCTGACTTTTGTCCATTTTGCAAAGGCGGCAGCCATAATGACCGCTATACCTTCGCCTTGAATATCGAAACCGGGGCCTATAACTGCAAACGCGGTAATTGTGCGGTGTAGGGCAGTATTAAGCAGTTATGTGACCACTTCAACCTAACCGAAGCCCCAATTAAGCGCGTAACATAATCAATCGCTTCCCATAATGACGCTTATGTTACGCGTAACATAAGCGTCACACCCATGCTTCAATCTTATTAAGCCAAGGGGTTAGTTTAAAGTTATTCAAGAACGGTTGGGACATGAATCCATTGTTACCACTGGCGATGTTTATAGTCATGTTTGACCAGTCATGCAACAGGAAGCGGTTAAGATCCTGGGCAATATATTTAAAGTATCCGGGTAAATTAATATTAGAACTTGGCCAGGGGAGACCCTGGTTTTTTATTTTCTGATATGATCAAGAGCCTCGGCTTATCTTTTACCGTCAAATGTAAAAATTTATGATATAATGAAAGTATTAGAAGAACATTGTCGATAAATAAAAGCAGGAAATAAATCCTTTTTGTAGAAGAACATAGATACATTAAGTGTTAACCATGACATATAGGTTAATACGAACTTATTTAATTACGACAAAAATAATGAATGCAATATAAGCGAGGGGTAAATTATATGACTTTCCCTGAAATATTCATAACAGAAATAAGTTCAGTATTATTTATAGAATCTATTGAAGGAAAGTTTAATAAGGTTTTAGTAGCAGCCGACATTGTTGATAATTTTAATTACTTTGATAATGAACAAGTGATTTTACCAATACCAGACGATGCGCCTGGTGAAATTCCAAGGATAGTACTTAAAGGTAGCGAATACCAATGTCAAATTAGCCTAAAGCAATTAATTTTAATTAATAATTCATCGACCTTAATTCTATCAAATGCCGAAGCATTAATTGTAAATCTGAAAAAAATAATTGAAATAGTTACAAATAAGCCGGGTATGAGATTTTCGCGTATCGGTTTTGTTGTCAAGGGTTATTTAGAAGCTGAACCTTTTGGCTATATAAGAGAATATTATATTAAGGATAAAATAATTAATTGTAATGGTTACGATTTGGGCTTTTTATTTAAACCAGAAATGGAAGAAATAAAGTTTAATAAATGGGTGAAATTTACTAGCGAAAAAGAAAGGGTGAATTTCATTATTGATTATAATACTGTTAATGATTTAAATAGTGAATTCTCTGTTATAACATTAAATGGAATCTTGGATTATATAAACAATGAATTTAAAAATGATAATATTGCTTTATTTCAGACAGGTGTTATAACCGAGGCTTAATAAAAGGAGAATATTATGCTTAATGGATTAGAACAAAGTTGCAGTGCTTCTAATATTGGTATTTATTCCTTTATACAATTTGCCCTTCTAGGAGAATTGAAAAAGGCTACAGAGAGTATTAAAGGGCAGCGGAGACATAACGCAGAAGGGACATTGCTAAAATACTTTACAGATATGGGAATAAACGGTGATTATTTGGATATAAATACTAGTGAAGAGGATCAAGCTTGGAGGCGCTTCACTAGAATGATGATTGACGATAATATGTTAATATATCAAAGTTTAGAGGCATTTAGAATATATAATGAAATATCTGAAATATATTATTCCCTTGAGGACGATACAGTTGAATTTTTCATTCTCATAGACAAAGAAGAGTATGATTTTAATTTTATGCATGAACTTTTTAGTATTGAAAGAATAGTGAAAAAAATGTGGGATGGAAAGTACCTTGATTTTCACTACGTTCCTACAAATTATATTGATAGGTCTATACTTTATGGTTATCATATCGGCTTTAAGAGAGGATAGTTATGGCAGCTTTTAATGAGCATATGGTTCAAGCTGAACATAATGAGGAAATAGCTGATATTTTACTTAATCCTGATTGTACCTCACCAACTTGGGTTACCGTAATTGCGTTTTATTCTGCTATTCAGTATATTGAAGCAGCTTTTACTAAGACCCCAGTAGGACATCTTGAGCAGTATTATGCTGACCTTCGGAAAAAGAAAGACCTAAAACATATTCCAAGCAAGCATACAGTCATGGAATACATAATTGCAGGGGATCCTAAGTTTACCAGTTTTTATAATTGTTATCGTGATTTAAGAATAGGATCGGAGTATTTTCGATACTTACGGCCTGGATATACATACTTTTCTAATGATAAATTTGCTAGGCAGTGCTTTGAAGATAGTCTGCAGAAGATAAAATGTGATCTTAAGGCTAACAATTTTATTTAAGGTTTTTCTTTAATAGAGGGTCTTCAACCCTCTATTTATTTTTTATCACAATATTATTGACTATTTTAATGAAAATAGTAATCAATTTTATCATAATGTGGCAAAAATGTGGCAAGAGGACTAATCTGAATAATACTCACAAAAAACAAAAAAACCGCCATCACTGGCGGGTTCTATATTCAGAATGGTCGGGGTGACAGGATTTGAACCTGCGACTTTCTGGTCCCAAACCAGACGCGCTACCAAGCTGCGCTACACCCCGAACCTCTAAATAATAACATTAGATATGAAGTTGTGTCAATTTGAAAGTCTAACTTAACCGTGTCAAAATTCTTTGGAGTTTCGTTTCAGCTCCAAGCCAGCCTGGTTGACTTTAGGGGAGTATATCGTCCAGGGCAAGATCGTGGGCTATCTGCAAGGCCTTGCATGTCTTGGGTCCGGCTATTCCATCGCAGGTTAAACCTTCATGTTTCTGGAAGTCAAGTACTGCCCTCCGGGTACGTTTACCGAAATATCCGGACGGAGTCCTGGTATAATAGTTCAGGTCAAGAAGCATCTGCTGTACCTCCCGTACATCATCACCCTGCATGCCTATCCTTAAATTACGTATTTTTCTGACTGTACCGGTTATACTAACGGGGGTTCCTATTGGGACCAGATCATATAATTGCGTTACATCTTCATTATATAAGCGGATACACCCATGACTGACCGCCTTGCCAATCGAGTTCGGATTATTGGTGCCATGGATACCATAGCCGCCCCAGGGGACACTTAATCTCATCCATCGTACTCCAAACGGTCCCCCTGGATCAACCGATTTGAAGACAATAGTCCACTCGCCCACAGGAGTAGGAGTAGATGGTTTGCCTACTGCCACGGGGTAAGTCCGGACTGTTCCATTAGAGGTCATGGTCAGAATACGGGTATCCACATGAACATGAATCCTGGGATAAGCTGCCGAGCTGGATAATTCGGCTAGCTGCTCCAGGTTGGAATGCCGGGTCAATGCCAGCCATGTATCTGGACCCACAACGCCATCCTCGTTTAGACCATGAGTCTTTTGAAATTGTCGCAGAGCTGTAGCGCTGGCAAGGCCAAAGAATCCATCCGGGGGCCCCGGATCAAAACCATTCCTTAATAGACAGGTTTGGACTTCCAGTATGTCAGGCCCTTCCATAGGGGGGGAATGCAACCGAATAAACCTGCTGGCATAAAGCATGTTAAACCCAACCTTTCAATAATTAATAATCCTATTTGTATAATATTTTTAAATACCCCGTTGGTTACGCTATAAAAATACCGTATTATTCCTGCAACCAAGGTATTTGTATCAATAAACAAGACTCTAATGGTCTATAATAGTAGATAGGCAGGCCAAAATATAACAAAAGACGCGCTGGTTATCGTGCCAAGCAATATGTGTACTCCCTCAATCCTGGGGGGAATTGGGTTATGTCAGCCAGATGAAGAAAGCTGATGAATATGCGGACAGCAAAGATTGATTCTTGTGCCCGATCAATGGGGAATAAAAATTAGAATAATCTCCATAAGTGGTTGGGATTGACTAAATAGAAAATAAAGTGGGCTAATTGCTTGACTTACCCGGATAGTTTATTTATGATTTTAATCGTAGGACAAGATTAAGTGCGGAAGTGGCTCAGTGGTAGAGCATCGCCTTGCCAAGGCGAGGGTCGCGAGTTCGAATCTCGTCTTCCGCTCCATAGTAATCTATGCCTCGGCTTAGGCCGGGGTGTTGTCTTTTTTTAATCTTGCGAGACACAATTTAATATGTTGGTTCGAGTTGGATTATAATATTTGGATCTATAATTAAGTTAGGGGGAGCATAAATGGATGCCCGGTTAGAGAAAATAGAAAACAGTGAGGCCTATCTGGAAATTGAGGTAGATGCAGAAACCTTGGAGAAGGGGCTGGAGAAAGCCTACCGTAAAGTGGTTAAAGAAGTAAACATTCCAGGTTTCCGAAAAGGGAAGGTTCCTCGTGAGTTTCTAGAGGCTCATTTTGGCAAAGAGATACTCTATGAAGATGCGATGGAGTTAGTGATTCCTGACGCTTATGAACAAGCCATAGATGATCTTAAGATTGAACCGCTTGCCCAGCCGGAATTTGATATAAGCGATATCCAGGCGGGTCAGCCATTACAATTTAAGGTAAAAGTAGCGGTTAAGCCGGAAGTTAAGTTAGGCAATCTGGAAGGGCTGGAAGTAAGCATACCCGTGATGAGGGTAAGTGAAGCGGATGTAGAGCTTAGAATGGAAGATATGCGTTCCGGCTATGCCCAGTTGGTGGAGAAGGTCGAAGCCCCTTCCGAATTAGGCGATACAGTTATTATTGATTTTGTGGGCTCTATTGATGGAGTTCCTTTCGAAGGGGGAGCCGGTGAGGACTATCAGTTGGAATTGGGTTCCAATACCTTTATTCCTGGCTTCGAAGAACAACTGGTGGGATTAAAAGCGGGGGATACCAAGGATGTACAGGTGACATTTCCAGAGGAATACCATGCCGAAGATCTGGCCGGTAAGGAGGCCGTCTTCCAGACGACCATAAACAAGATCGAGCATCGGCTGCTCCGGGAACTCGATGATGAATTTGCTCAGGAAGTAAGTGATTTTGAAACCATCGAGGAATTACGTGCCAGCGTACGCGAGAACTTGATTAAAGCCAACGAATACAGACAAAATGGGGTGAAGAAGAAAGAGGTTTTGGACCGGGCCTTAGAGCAATGCAGTATTGATATTGCTCCCGCCGTGGCAGAGATGCAATTCCAGACTATATTGAGCCAGTTTGAACAACGTATCAGTTCGCAAGGAATTGATCTGGATCAATATTTCAAGATGACCAATAGCAACCTGCATGAGTTCAGAGAGGATATGCTGCCGGAAGCGGAGCGCAACGCTAAGACTAATTTCATGCTAGAAAAAATTATTGAAGAAAAAGGGTTTGAATTAACCGATGAAGAAATAGATAAGCAAATTGCAGAAATAGCCGAGCAAATGGGAGTGGATATCGACCAGGCCCGTCAGAATCTGGAAGGCGTTATGGATAGGGTAAGATTCAACATGAAAGTGGATAAAGCGATTCAATATCTGGTGGATAACGCGGTTATAACCGAAAAGGAACCTTCCCCCGAGTCGGGCGATAAAAAGGAAGAACTTGTGGATTAAATTGAATACTATATAGGAAAGACCATTAATACTATGAGATGAGGAGGGATAGCAGTGTCATACCTCGTACCAATGGTAGTTGAGCAGACCAACAGGGGTGAACGTTCTTATGATATTTATTCGCGTCTGTTGAAGGATCGTATTATTTTCTTGGGCAGCGGGATTGATGATAATGTTGCTAATCTGGTTATTGCTCAACTTCTATTCTTGGAAGCCGATAACCCCGACAAAGACATAAACCTTTATATAAACAGTCCAGGTGGGTCCATTACTGCAGGCATGGCTATTTATGATACCATGCAATTAATCAAGCCTCATGTATCTACGATATGTGTGGGTATGGCCGCTAGTATGGGGGCCTTTCTTCTAGCTGCCGGTGAAAAGGGCAAGCGTTTTGCTCTGCCCAATGCCGAAATTATGATTCATCAGCCGGCGGGAGGAACCCAGGGTCAGGCCACTGATATTGAGATTCATGCCCGGAGAATACTCCAGATGAAGGAAAATCTCAATAAAATCTTAGCGGAGAGAACCGGGCAAGATCTTAAAAGAATCCAGAAAGATACCGAGAGGGATTATTTTATGTCTGCCCTTGAATCCAAAGAATATGGTATTATAGATGAAGTATTCGCCAAAAGAAGTTCGTAACTAAGTAATAGCCTTCCGAAAAAGAGAGGTGAGAGTATGCATAAATATGGGGAAGAAAAAGGCCAGTTGAAGTGTTCCTTCTGTGGTAAAACTCAAGATCAAGTTAAAAAGCTGGTAGCCGGTCCAGGTGTATATATTTGTGATGAATGCATCGAGCTGTGCAATGAAATTATTGAAGAAGAATTGGCCGACGATATCGGCTTTAAGCTGGGAGATATACCTAAGCCGCAGGAGATACGCGAAACCCTGGATGATTATGTAATTGGGCAGGATACAGCCAAGAAATCTCTGGCAGTTGCAGTATACAATCATTATAAACGGATTAATTTAGGTATGAAGCTGGATGATGTTGAACTGCAAAAAAGTAACATTATGATGCTGGGTCCTACTGGGAGCGGCAAGACTCTCTTGGCTCAAACTCTGGCGCGCATTTTGAATGTCCCCTTTGCGATTGCCGACGCTACTTCACTTACTGAAGCCGGATATGTTGGCGAAGATGTAGAGAATATATTGCTTAAACTTATTCAAGCGGCAGATTATGATATTGAAAAGGCTGAAAAGGGCATCGTTTATATTGATGAAATTGATAAGATTGCTCGTAAAACCGACAACCCCAGTATAACCCGCGATGTTTCCGGTGAAGGCGTGCAGCAGGCGCTCTTGAAGATTCTGGAGGGAACGGTGGCCAGTGTGCCTCCCCAGGGGGGGAGGAAGCATCCTCACCAGGAGTTCATCCAGATAGATACCAGCAATATACTTTTCATATGCGGAGGAGCGTTTGAAGGCATAGATAAGATTATCCAAAACCGGGTAGGCGAAAAGGTAATGGGTTTTGGGGCGGACATTAAGAGCCGGGAAGAGAAGGAAATTGGTGAAATATTAAATATGATTTTACCTCAGGACCTGCTTCGTTATGGATTGATACCTGAATTTGTCGGCCGGGTTCCTATTATCGTCAGCCTGGAGACCCTGGATAAGGATTCACTGGTGAAGATCTTAACCGAACCTAAGAACGCTCTGGTACGCCAATATAAGAAGTTGTTCGAACTGGACGGGGTGGATCTGGAGTTCATGCCGGATGCCTTGCAGGCAATAGCTGAAGAGGCCTTGCACCGGAGTACGGGCGCCCGAGGCTTACGGGCTATTATTGAGGATGTAATGCTGGAGGTAATGTACGAGGTCCCGTCCCGGGTAGACATCACCAAGGTATTAATTACCAAGGAAGTTATCAACAAAAAGGAAAAGCCTCTGTTGGTTACGGTAGATGCCAAACGCAGAGTAAACTAGTTTCGCAATAAGATTATTCATCTGGGAAAAGGTAGCGTAAGCTACCTTTTTTTACTGTTCATATCCTTAATTCAATCTTATCCTTATGGGAATAATAACATTGATTAGTTGGGAAAGGAACATACCTGATGAATGAGCTTTTTATGCAATATGGAGGAATTTTATACCTAATACAGATGTTTTTTGGGATAGTCATCGGGGTATATTTTTGGAATATGCTTAAGAGCCAGCAAAGCAGAAAAGCGGTGCTGGTCAAGAGTGCCGAAAAGGAGTATAGACAGCTGCAGCAGATGCGCAGTGTGAGCTTGACTGAACCACTTTCCAGTCTCAGCCGCCCGGATTCCTTTGAAGAAATACTGGGCCAGGAGGAAGGCGTTGAAATCCTAAGATCGGCGTTATGTGGTCCCAATCCTCAACATACAATCATTTATGGGCCGCCGGGGGTAGGGAAAACTGCGGCTGCCCGTCTAGTACTTTCGGAAGCTTGTGCCAATATGCTTTCCCCATTTAAAGAGAAGGCCAAGTTCATCGAAATAGATGCTACGATATGTCGATTTGATGAGCGCAATATAGCTGATCCATTGATTGGTTCGGTTCATGACCCGATTTATCAGGGAGCCGGTGCCATGGGAAGTGCTGGTATTCCCCAGCCTAAACCAGGTGCGTGTACCCGTGCCCATGGTGGTATATTGTTCATAGACGAGATCGGGGAACTGCACCCTTTACAGATGAATAAATTGCTTAAGGTACTGGAGGATCGTAAAGTATTGCTTGAGAGCGCCTACTATACTGAGAGTGATAGAAACATTCCCAGTCATATCCACGATATTTTTAAAAATGGTTTGCCGGCGGATTTCCGTTTGGTGGGGGCAACTACCCGTAAGCCCGATGATATTCCGCCCGCCTTGCGTTCCAGGTGTATGGAGATATATTTTAAACCGTTGGATAACAAATGCATTAATGATATTACCCGCAATGCAGCTTCAAAAGTTGGCCTACAGTTGGAGGAGGAAGCTCTAATGGAGATCAGCCGTCATGCCAGCAATGGACGGGAAGCAGTAAATATGGTCCAATTAGTGGCAGGAATGGCCCAGGTGGAGAAATCAACGGTTATTAGTCAGAGGATAGTGCAGAAGGTAATCAATAATGGGCACAGATCAGCCCGTTTGGAACTGAAAGTAAAAGATTCTCCCCTGGTGGGGGTAGTAAATGGTCTGGCAGTCTATGGTGCTAATGTAGGAACCTTAGTTGAAGTCGAAGCATCGGTGCTTGCCGTGGACAAAGGCGGGGGGGCCTGGACGGTTACAGGCGTAGTGGAAGAAGAGGAACTCGGCACAGGAGGCAGAACATTCCGCCGCAAAAGTATGGCGATGGGTGCGGTGGAGAATGTGCTGACTGTATTAAAAGCTAAATTCGGCTTGAATATCCATGACTTTGACATTCATATTAACTTTCCCGGTGGTACTCCGCTGGATGGACCCTCCGCCGGCGTTTCCATCGCGACAGCTATATTTTCAGCCCTGAATAATGTGCAGGTTAACAACCTGATAGCCATGACGGGCGAACTATCTGTGCATGGTATGGTGAAGCCAGTAGGGGGAGTATGCAGCAAAGTAGAAGCGGCCCGCAAGGCGGGAGTAAAAGAGGTTTTAATTCCGCATGACAACTGGCTGGATACGTTCAGCAGTCTGGCAGATATAGACGTAACCCCGGTTCGTGATCTGGAGGAAGTATTAGGCTGTGCTTTGGTGAAGGAATAATTTACTATATAGAAGAGGTTTGTTATAATAGGATACTATTGTGGCAGTTATATAAATTTATCTTATTGACTGCTTGCCTGCCTGTTAGAGTACCGTTATTGCGCAGATTTGATCCATATAGTACAATGAACTTGCTTGGGAGGTGTTAATATGCCGCAGGAAAATGAAATTCATTATCGTGAAATACCGATATTACCGCTTAGAGGTCTATTAGTTTTTCCTTATACCGTTATTCATCTGGATGTGGGCAGGAAAAAGTCTATTAATGCCATAGAAGAGTCGATGCTCGGGTCTAAAGAGATATTTCTGGCGACCCAGAAGGAGGCCCAAACCGATGATCCGGAAGAGGATGATATTTATGAAGTTGGAACGGTTGCGGAAATCAGACAGGTCTTAAAGATGCCGGGCGGGACTATGAGGGTTCTGGTAGAAGGATTATACCGGGCCAGAATAATAGCATTCTTGCCCCACGATGAATACATGAAGGTGAGCATCGAGGAATATAAAACGGAAAAAGTGACCAAAGACGCGAAAACGGAAGCCCTGATGCGAACCGTGGTTAATCAGTTTGAGCAATATGTGCGTATGAGCAAGAAGATCCCACCGGAGACGGTGGTTTCAGTAGTGGCGATAGAAGAACCAAGCCGCTTAGCGGATGTTATAGCTTCTCATCTCAATCTGCGGATACCTGATAAACAAAAGGTTCTTGAGTCAATGGATGTCGGTAAACGATTAGATTATGTGTGTGAGATACTGGCCAAAGAGATGGAAGTTCTGGAGCTGGAGAGAAAAATAAATATCCGGGTGCGCAAGCAGATGGAGAAGACCCAAAAGGAATACTACCTGCGCGAACAGATGAAGGCCATTCAAAAGGAACTGGGCGAAAAGGACGAACGTTCCGCTGAAGTAGAGGAATTAAGGGACCGTATTCGTAAAGCTAATCTCCCTCCCGAGGCTCTGGAGAAGGTCAACAAGGAAGTGGAAAGGCTGGAGAGGATGCCTTCTTCATCAGCCGAGGCAGTCGTAGTGCGTAACTATCTGGATTGGGTTTTATCCCTGCCCTGGTCGGTAGAGACCCGCGACCGGCTGGATTTAGACCTGGCCGAAAAGATTTTAGATGAAGATCATTATGGCCTGGAAAAACCCAAAGAGCGGATATTAGAATATTTAGCGATAAGGAAATTGGCCAAAAAGATGAAAGGACCGATATTATGTTTGGTGGGTCCTCCCGGAGTAGGTAAAACCTCCCTGGGCAAATCGGTCGCACGCTCCCTGGGACGCAAATTTGTGCGCATGTCGCTGGGTGGAGTTCGGGATGAAGCGGAGATCAGAGGTCATAGAAGAACTTATGTTGGATCGATGCCGGGTCGGGTCTTAAATAGTATTAAGCAGGCCGGCTCTAAAAATCCGGTGTTCCTTTTAGATGAAATAGACAAGATGACTACGGATTTTCGGGGTGATCCAGCCTCGGCCCTGTTGGAAGTTTTGGATCCAGAGCAAAACAATACCTTCAGTGACCATTATCTGGAAATGCCTTTTGATCTATCCAAGGTCATGTTTATCACTACCGCCAACTCGTATTATAATATTCCCCGTCCGTTGCTGGATAGGATGGAAGTAATCGAACTATCCGGCTACACCGAAGAAGACAAGTTACACATTGCTATGGGCTATTTGGTGCCAAAACAAATAAAGGAACATGGGCTCAAGGAGAATAATATTTCTTTTTCCGGGGCCGCCTTGCGTAAAATCATTCGCGAATATACTCGGGAAGCCGGGGTCAGAAACCTGGAAAGACAGATTGCTTCCATATGCAGAAAAGTAGCCCGGCAGGTAGTTAAGGATAAAAATACCTCGGTCAATGTTACTGTCAATGGGGTAAGCAAATATTTAGGAACATCGAAATACCGTTATGGCACGGCCGAAAAGAAAAGCCAGATAGGAGTTACCACTGGTTTGGCCTGGACTGATACAGGCGGAGATATTCTCTCCATTGAGGTGGCGCTTATTAAGGGTAAAGGCCGGCTGACCCTTACTGGTAAACTGGGTGATGTAATGAAGGAATCAGCCCAGGCAGGTTTGACCTATGTCAGATCTAAAGCTGACGAGTTGGGGATAGCGGCCGAAACCCTGGCCGATTATGATATCCATATCCACGTTCCGGAGGGAGCCATACCCAAGGATGGACCTTCAGCTGGCATTACCATGGCTACCTCCCTGGCTTCAGCTATGTCGGGGCGGGCAGTTCGCAATGATATTGCTATGACCGGGGAGATTACGCTGCGCGGCAATGTTTTGCCCATTGGCGGCCTGAAAGAGAAAGCTCTGGCAGCTCACCGGGCTGGTATAGATACTGTTATTGTGCCCCTGGAAAACAAAAGGGATTTGGAGGAAGTACCGGCCAATGTAAAAAGGAAGATGAACTTTATTTTGGTGAGTCACATGGATGAAGTAATAGCCGCTGCTTTGGTAAATGCGGATGAAGCATAGGCGGTTATAGAGTGCAGATTAAACAGGCGCAGTACAGCGGTACTTTTGTGAATTTGGGGCAGCTGCCGGAAGGCAATCTTCCTGAAATAGCTCTGGTGGGACGTTCTAACGTTGGAAAATCGTCCTTGATTAATAAATTAGTCAATCGTAAGAACCTGGCTAAATCGAGTTCCACTCCGGGCAAGACCCGCACCATAAACTATTATCTGATTAATGAACAATGGTATTTGGTGGATTTGCCAGGCTATGGCTTTGCTAAAGTCTCCCGCACGGAGAGGGATAAATGGGGGAAAATGATCGAGACTTACCTGCAGAAGCGCTCGCAATTACGGGGGGTTATCCAACTACTGGATATCCGACATGCCCCTAATGAGAAAGATATACTGATGAAAGATTGGCTGCAGCAGTGCGGAATTCCCATATTAGTTGTTGCTACCAAAGCAGATAAAATATCCCGGGGCAGCAGATCGAAAAATCTGGGTATCATTAGAAAAGCAATCGGGCTTGCCGAAGCCCCCCTGTATTTTTCGGCCCAAACCGGTGAAGGATTAGCAGAATTAACCACGGCAATTGCAGAAGTAATTCAATGCCCCAATCACCCAATATAATGAAAACCGTCCTCTTTTAGATAGGACGGTTTTATGTAACAAGGGGACGGTTCGAGACCACTGAAAAAGTGCTCTTTTGCGTGTCATTCTGAGCGATAGCGAAGAATCTCGATAGCTAAAGTCCCAATATTACGGACTTCCAAAAGAGATCCTTCGTCGCCTGCAGCTCCTCAGGATGACATTTGTGATACTTTTTCAGTGGTCTCGAACGGTTCTGTTGTTACATTATCCTTTCACGCATGTAGTTTACTAAATCTTTACTATATTCATTGTCCAATGACTTTGAGGCAAAGGTATCTAACATAGTTTGGAGACGTTCGCGGCCATTTTCTTCTTCCAGGACTTGCAGGGGGGTTTTATCATTTAGTTCGCTGTGCACTGTATGCAGCCAGCGTTCGGTTTCCTGCTCCCTGATAACCGTATACCAAATATCATCCATTTCCGGCGCCGGTGGTCTAAGCAGGAAAAGGCTATTCACAACTTCCCACTGGCTTTGGGGTAACAATTCTTGAAGCCAGTCCTCCATGCGAAGTATATCTGCTAGGATATTGGCGTAAAATACCATATAATCGCGGTGTATTCCGATACGGACCTGACTGAAACTTTCTTTCAAATCGTACCAGTTTATTCCCTGGGTGGTATGTACTAGGGTGCAGGTCGCAGAGAGGGTTTGTTCATTAATGGGGTTGGACTGGCCGGGTTCAAAGCGCAGCACCCGGATATCTTTCAGGAACACAGTAGCTTTTTGATTAGCATGGTCAAAAAGTCCGAAGAGGATTTCAGTATGATATTTTAGGAGATTAATCATTTCTTCATCCGGTCTGAGTTGGTGTAGATATTTCATATGTTGATTGATAAAATCACCCTGTCCCTCATCGTTTTTCAGCATAAGAACCATGCCGGAAAATACTTTTCCCAGTGGCAGAGCGGCCAGTCGGCCCAGGAGTAACGGTTGGAATTCGCCGGCCTCCATATCCAGGGGTTCCTTTAGCATGATGAGGTGATTCTCACCGGTAATGTAATCCTTAACCTGGAGGAAGTCGTCTTCCATACCGACAGTTTCATACAAGGACAGATAAGATGAGTTCAAGGCCTGCAAACACTCGCGCAAGGGTTCTTCCATAAAATCACCATTGTCGCGCATATATTCAGTGCCGAAACTCATACCTTGGCTGTCGACCATATCAAACCAGAGCCAATCAGAAAACACGGGTTCTTGTTCCGGGGGCAGATAATGGGTGATAGATAAACGCATAAATTTTTCCTGCAGGGGCTTTCTTATTTTTCTTATCTGCAGGTCATAGTGCTGATCCAATTTTAATTTAAGGCTAGAAATTAACTGGCTGTAGCGATCGAAGGGCTTTAAACTTTGATCTGTCAAGCTTTCTAAGGCCAGACAACAACTTTTGTACTTTTTACCACTGCCACATGGACAGGGGTCATTTCTTCCTATTTTGGAACGTTTCATTTATTTCCTCCTGCTGATTTCTTAAATTGACTGCCAAGACTATTATTTTACCTTCCTTTACTTTTTTAGCTTAGCACAGGGGTTAAGTTTAGACAAGAAACATCAACATTGACTTGCAATGGGTTCTGTTTTTTAAGTAGAATCTATATAAACTTGGACCAACTGTAACTGTAACTGTAACTATACACTGAGGTCTGACTCTGGAACGTATGCGAGACCACTGAAAAAGTATCATTAATGTCATCCTGAGGAGCTGCAGGCGACGAAGGATCTCTTTTGGAAGTCCGTAATATTGGGCCTTTAGCTAACGAGATTCTTCGCTATCGCTCAGAATAACACGCAAAAGAGCACTTTTTCAGCAGGCTCGAACGTATGCAGGGAATCAACTATTTAAAGGAGGCAATTTATGCAACATGTGTATGAAGGAAAAACTAAAAGCGTTTTTGCATTAGAGAATGGCAACTACCTGCTAAAGATGAAGGACGATGTCACCGGAGAAAACGGCCAGATTGATCCAGGCGCCAATAGTCTTATGGGCCAACTGGAGGGTATGGGCAATGCCTCGCTGCGGATGTCCCGTTATTACTTTGAATTGCTGCAAAAGAATAATATACCCAGTCATTACATCGATGCCAATCTGGACGACAATACCATGATTGTCAAACCAGCTAAAGCCTTTGGTGACGGACTGGAAATAATCTGTCGTTATAAAGTCTATGGGAGCTTTTGGAGACGTTATGCTCGCTATGCTCAGAAGGGACAAGATCTCGATGAGCTGGTGGAGGTGACCCTGAAAGATGATGACCGGGGTGATCCACCCATCGGGGAAGAGGCACTGGTTCAATTGGGTCTGATGACACATGCGGAATATAAACTGGTTCGCAACATGACTCAGCAAATAGCTCGTATAGTTAAGAATGACCTGGCCGCCAAAGGTATGGAGCTATATGACATCAAGTTTGAATTTGGCCGGGTGGGTGATGAAGTGATGATTATTGATGATATTTCCGGGGGCAATATGAGGGTATTTAAGGATGGCAAACAGGTTGACCCACTGGAATTGGCAGTATTAGTAACCCAGTAATAAAAGAATAGGTTGTTGATGAGGAGGTCTATTTAATGTCAATCGGAGGACATCTGGCCAGTGTATATGACCCCGAGCAAGTTGAGGGTAAGTGGTACGATTATTGGAAGAGGCACAATTATTTTGCACCTGGTGATGACTATAGCAAACCACACTTTTCCATAGTTATGCCTCCCCCCAATGTCACCGGGCAATTGCATCTCGGACATGCACTTGATAATACACTGCAGGATATACTCAGTCGCTGGCGCCGGATGCAGGGATATAACACTCTGTGGCTGCCCGGAACTGACCATGCGGGAATTGCGACTCAGGCCAAGGTAGAAGAGAGTCTGGCCAGTGAAGGTTTGACCAAGTATGATTTAGGCCGGGAGAAATTCCTAGATAGGGTTTGGGAATGGAAACGCCTCTATGGGGATCGTATTACGCAGCAGCTCAGTCTGCTGGGCTCCTCCTGCGATTGGAGCCGGGAGCGGTTTACCATGGACGAGGGGTGTTCCCGGGCAGTTCGAGAGGTATTTGTGCGCCTATATGAAAAGGGTTTAATCTATCGGGGCGACTATATTATCAACTGGTGTCCCAAATGTCAGACGGCAATATCTGATATAGAGGTGGAACATGCCGACAGTGATGGCCACCTTTGGCATATAAAGTATCCGGTTGAAAACTCGGATGAGTTTCTGGTAGTGGCGACGACCAGACCCGAAACCATGCTGGGGGATACCGGGGTAGCGGTTCATCCTGGTGATGAACGGTACAGCCGCCTGGTTGGCAAAAATGTAATTCTGCCTCTGGTGGGGCGCAGTATTCCAATTTTTGAAGATCATTATGTTGATCGGGAATTTGGTACGGGAGCGGTTAAGGTTACTCCCGCTCATGATCCTAACGATTTTGAGATGGGGATGCGTCATGATCTGGACAGGATCGTAGTTTTGACAGCGGATGCTTGCATGAATGAAAATGCAGGCGCTTATGCAGGTCTTGATCGCCAGGAATGCCGTCGGCAGGTGGTAAAAGACCTGCAGGCCGGGGGATATCTGCTGAAAATTGAAGACCACCAGCATGCGGTAGGACATTGTCAGCGCTGTGATACTATTGTTGAACCCATGGTATCTCTGCAGTGGTTCGTCAAAATGAAGCCCCTGGCCGAGCCTGCTATTCAAAAGGTCGTAGACGGGGAAATCAAGTTCATCCCGGAGCGTTTCACCAAAACCTATATTAATTGGATGGAAAATATACGGGATTGGTGTATTTCTCGGCAGTTATGGTGGGGACATCGCATTCCGGTATGGTATTGTCAGGAGTGCGGTCAACTTATTTGCACCCGGGAGGACCCCACTGAATGCCCTGTCTGTGGTTCAAGTGAACTTAAACAGGATGAAGACGTGCTGGATACCTGGTTTTCCAGTGCCCTGTGGCCTTTCTCTACGCTGGGCTGGCCGGACGATACTCCTGACCTGCAGCACTTTTATCCCACCAGCGTATTGGTAACCGGAAGGGATATA
>JBAYYO010000010.1:0-18712 GCA_041672985.1 Syntrophomonas sp.
TCCCCCGGAGGAAACTTGTTTACCCTTCAGGAAATCCAGTGCTGCAGCCACCGCCGGTTCTGCCAGGTCTCGTTCTGCATCGGTGGCACCAGTGCCCAGGTATCTTCCCAGGGCTATCAAGGCCATACCAGTTATATCCACATCCGGCTCCACCCCGGCCCCCCAGGAAAATCCGCCATTATCAAACTGCTGCTGGGCGAGCCACTCAATGGCAGCCAGTCTGTCATACAAACCATTGCCCCCATCAAGAGCGATCATCGCAAAGATATGATTATTGGTACCATCGCCAAAGCTGCCGTCACCATTTTGTTGGGCGGCCAGAGCGTTGATCCAACTTTCGGGACGGCCTCCTTTAGCCAGCTCGTTTAGAATTGCGGCAGCATATTCAGAAGCGGACGAATCCTCCCCAGGTTCTAAAACCGGTAACAACCAGGTCCCATCCCTTAATTGTTCCTTGGCTCCATAAACTGCGAGAGTATCCCAGAAGGAGGCCAGATTCTTGTTATTAACCGACTGATAATATTCCAGTGTGGTTGTTACTGCCTGTTCAGGTGTTTCCGTTGCGCCCTCTGCATATGATCCGAATGGCAACATAGTAAGTATCATAACCAGACTTAACACCAAGCTCCATGCATTGCGTATGTGAATATTTTTCACTATCATTTTCTCCTTTCATCCATTACGCAGGACTATCCCCGCTCCATGATCAATGCTTCAAGATTGACCGGATGCTGCAGATTCAAACCAGCGCAGGCTGGTATCTTTTCACCTTACCCTCTGCCCTGCACTTGAATCTGTATCCTCCGGGTTCGCTCTCAACTATCCACTATTGACACCTGCATAAAAAAACCCCTAACCATAAGTTAGGGGAATGTATGCCAATGGATATATTAACACCACTGCCTCCCCCCTATCGCCCGTAGAGTACGAGAACCCGGAAATAGGCAGGTCTTCTGGCTCAAGTATCATCACTCCTGCACCCTTCCCAGTTTCCCAGTGGTATTGTGCAGAAACTCCTCTATTACAGCGGCGGGACCGCGTGGGATTCAAACCCACTTCCCTCTTAATCAACAGATGATATCTGTTAAACCTATTTCACTATTAAGTTATTGTTTTACAATTATACCCTTCATAATCATAGCTAACAACTTATTAAGACTTTACCTAGTTGATAAAAGAACCTTACGAGACTACTGAAAAAGTATCATAAATGTCATCCTGAGGAGCTGCAGGCGACGAAGGATCTCTTTTGGAGGTCCGTAATATTGGGACTTTAGCTAACGAGATTCTTCGCTATAGCTCATAATTATAACACAAAAAAGCACTTTTTCAGCAGTCTCGAACCTTACCTATGGACAAGACAGCAATTGCCTCAAGTAATTTGAAAAAGTTAGGCTGATCAAGCTGTTAGATATCCCAATTTTATTATTCTTCCTCCAGGGTCCGATTAAACAGGTACAGCAGGCGCTCTTCGTCACCTTTAAGATACAGATAGCCCAACAGGGCCTCAAACCCGGTACTCATACGATAATCTTGCCTATCCGCGTTTTTGGGCGGGTTGCTCCTGGTGTTGCGACCGCGCCTGACTATATCCTGTTCTTCTTCGCTTAACTCCTCAAATACCGAGCGGATTATCTGCGCCTGATGCTCTGCCTTGACGATTTCCACGGTATCGTGATGGATTTCCTTCATGCGGCGCTTGCCCGCGGAAACAATCTGAGTGCGAACCAGCAGTTCATAAACCGCATCCCCGATATAAGCCAGCACCAGAGGCGAGTATTCATTTAAGTCTTTTTCATCCCAAGGCTCATGCATCCGCAATCTTCCAACGGGCTCCTTCCCTGGTATCCTCTAATATAATCCCGGCTTCTTTAAGCATATCTCTCAACCCATCAGCCCGGGCATATTCCTTCCTCGCCTTGAAATCCTGGCGCAGTTTAATAAGGTAATTCATTAGTTCATCTGTTTCTGGAGCTTTTTCATAGCGGAAGACGCTGCCGCCAGGCTTGTCCTCCACTTTTACCTCCAGATGGTTAAGCAGATCCCGCAGCGAATCAGCCCGGGCATATTCCTTATTCTGGCGGGCCATAGTTCTCATGGCCAGTACTATCGTAAGTAAATGGTCGATTACCTGCTCACGTTGTTCTGATGGAACCATAAAAATACCCAGAACCCCACCCAGTTCTTTGAATATCTGCAGTGACTGCCGCAGCGATTTCTGAGCCCCAGGATCTTTTGGGTCAGCATTGGCTATGAAGTTATTGATAAGGTGGGACATCTCAAAAAGATAGCCCAACGCTTTAGCAGAATTGAAATCATCGTCCATAGCCTCAATAAATCTATCTTGCATCTCCCTGGTCTGTTCCACCAGGCCGCCGGAAGCCTCGCTCCGGTCTGAATCTAAATCGGCACTGTCTGCCGCATCCAGGAATTCCGCGCCCAGAGTCAGCGTAGTTTTCAACCTGCCCAGTGCTTTCCGGGCTTCCTCCAGCTTGCCATCATCAAAATCCAGCGGGCTGCGGTAATGGGTGGCAATCAGATAGTAGCGCACCACATCATGGGGATATTTGGCCAGAATATCACGGAGAACAAAGAAGTTCCCCAGTGACTTGGACATCTTCTCACTGTTAACGGTAATAAAGCCGTTATGCATCCAGTAGTTTACAAAGGGCTTGCCGGTGTAGGCTTCGGCCTGCGCAATTTCATTCTCATGATGGGGAAATATTAAATCGGCTCCGCCGCCGTGAATATCAAGGGTCTCACCCAGATATTTGGTCGACATAACCGAACATTCAATATGCCAACCCGGTCTCCCCGGGCCCCAGGGACTATCCCAGAATGGTTCTCCCGCCTTGGCTTTTTTCCACAGGGCAAAATCCACCGGTTCTTCTTTTCGTTCATCCACTTCCACCCTCGCACCGGCCAGCATATCATCCAGGGAGCGGCCCGATAGTTTGCCATAACCGGCAAAAGCCCTGACCCGGTAATATACGTCTCCATCCACTTCATAAGCAAACCCTTTTTCAATTAAACCCGCTATCACGGTAATAATGTCGGGAATATGCTCACTCACGCGGGGGTGCATGTTGGCCCGGGCTATTCCCAGGGCATCTGCATCAATAAAATACTCGGCTATATAGCGCTGGGCCAGTTTAAGCGGATCTTCGCCTTCCTCGTGGGCCCGATTGATAATTTTATCATCTACATCGGTAAAGTTCTGTACATAGTTCACCTGGTAACCCCGAAAGGCCAGGTAGCGCCTGACTGTATCAAATACTACCAGGGGGCGGGCATTACCCAGGTGAATGTAATTATAGGTGGTGGGGCCGCATACGTACATATTTACCTTATGGGGATTAAGAGTTACTAACTCTTCTTTGCGGCCATTGAGCGTGTTGTATATCTTCATCTGACAAAGCCTCCTTTGGTATTGATTCTACCTTTTTCTCCAGTTCATCGATTTTAGCCTGCATAGCCATCAGCATATCCGCTACCGGATCCGGCAGGAGGTTATGGTCGAGATCCACTTCGTTGAAGTCATCTGCCACTACCCTGACCCCTTCACAGGCAACGACTCTGCCCGGCACCCCCACTACCGTGCAATGAGGCGGTACCGCCTTTACCACCACTGAGCCTCCCCCGATTTTGGAGTGAGCACCTACCGTAAATGACCCCAAAATTTTGGCTCCGGCGCTGATGGTAACGTTATTGCCAATGGTAGGGTGGCGTTTACCCTTTTCCTTGCCTGATCCCCCCAGGGTCACACCCTGATAAAGGGTTACGTTGTCGCCTATCTCGGTGGTTTCTCCTATCACGATACCACTGCCGTGGTCTATAAAGAACCCTTTGCCGATTTTGGCCCCGGGATGAATCTCGATCCCGGTCAGGAAACGACTGATATGGGATACCATCCGAGCCAGGAAATATAGCTTCCGGTTGTATAGAAAATGGGCCAGACGATGGTTTATTATGGCATGAAATCCCGGATAGAAAAATATGATTTCTGCTGCACTGCGGGCGGCCGGGTCTCTTTCAAATACCACCTGCAACTCCCTTTTAAAAGCATCAAACACTTTTGTTTCTCCTTCCTTAATAAGCTAACGTTTACTTCCAAAACATCTTGTTTTCACAGTATTTCATTTTATTAACGGACCAAGCATCTCTACCTGATATTTGCTATCCAAACAAATAAAACCTTCCATCTCTATGTTCAGAGACGAAAGGTTACTTCCGCGGTTCCACCCTGCTTGAGCACATACTGTACTCCGCTTTTGATTAAAGGTAACGGTTTTACCGGGTATACCTACTATCAGTTCAGCATACCTGCTCCCGGGCGCACTTCAGACGACTTCGTACTGAAAGGACTTGTCGCCGAATAAATGTGTCAGATGGCCCATTCATTCAGTGGTCAGTCCTAAGAAGGCTCTCAGCCGGTGACCCTCTTTCTCTGGCAGCGATCGACGCTTACTTTTCCCATTCACAGCATTTGAAAAATATAATTATACGTAATATAAATTATATGCAGTAACCAGGGGTGTTGTCAACGTGCAAGCACATAGAACCTCAGCCATATTTCGGTATAGGAGCCAAATACATCAGTCGGGCGCAAAAAGGCGGCGAGAGAAGATAGATACAAGGTATTCATTTTGCCCCTCCTTCTGGAATTTGCCGAAAGAGCTCGTTTATATCGTTTATAATGGCTGGCGATCCAAATACGACGGCCTGGTCATCAGCTGCCAGTATGTCGTCTCCGCCCGGATTGGCTATGGTTTCTGTTCCGCGTTGTATTAATAGCAGGGAGCCCCCGTATTTGCCGCGCAAATCGATTTCTGCCAGGGTTTTACCCGCTGCCCAGGAACATTCTTCTACCTTGAGGTTCACAATCTCCGCATCGTGGTGATGAAGTTTTAGGTCTCGAAATGTTGCTGATCTCTTTGATAGACTGCGCAGCATTTCATAGCCATCGGATCGTATCTCGGCGATGAAATTTTCTATATCTGCTTTCGGTACCAGATACTTCTTTAGCACCAGGACAAATATCTCCACCGATGTTTCGAATTCCTGGGGAATAACATCATTGGCCCCCACTTCATATAGAGGTTCGATTTCCTGAACATAGCGTGTACGTACAATTATATGCACGGTAGGATTTAAACGGCGTATTAAATCAGTAATCCTAACCGTAGCGGCCGGGTCAGAAATTGCGATAACAACAACTCGCGCCTCTCTGATTTTACAATGGTGCAGCACCTCCGGTTGGGTTGCATCCCCGTAGAATATCGGCTCATCATTTTTCTTTTCCTGCCTCACCGTGTCAGGATTTTGCTCGATGATCATGTATGGTATGCCTGATACTGAAGCGGCTCCGGCTAGATTTCTGCCATTGATACCATATCCTATGATAATTAAATGATCTGTAATAGGATTTCCCTCTGCTTCCATTTCCGCCTTGACGCCGGTTTTTATTTTTTGAGGGAGCGGGAGTTTTAAAAAGCCCTCGGCAATACGAGGAGCTAAGACGATAATAAAGGGTGTAAGTGCCATAGTTAAAACCGATACCGCAATGAATATCTGATAGAATGAATCGCTTAGCAAACCATAGTTCATTCCTACTTTGGAGAGGATAAACGAAAATTCCCCGACCTGTCCCAATGCCAGACCTGCTAAAAGGGCCGTTCTAAGCGGAAAACCCAGCGCTGCCACCGCCAGTACTCCCACCATAGTTTTGATCAGCAGTACCGCCAGGGTTATGAGGATAACCGTCAGGGGGCTTTGCAAAAATACTTCCATATTGAGCAGCATGCCAATAGATATGAAAAATATACTTGTGAACACGTCCTTAAAAGGCAAAATGCTCCCCATTGCCTGATGGCTATACTCTGACTCCGATATAATCAAACCTGCCAGGAAAGCACCCAAGGAAACTGACAGGCCCAGGCTGGAAGTAAACCAGGCCACTGCCAGGCAAATAGTAACTATGCTGATAAGAAAAAGCTCCCGGCTGCGCTGACGGGCAATCTTATACAGTACAAAGGGTGCGGCCCATTTGGCACCCACAAACAACATTGCCAGAATAAGAATCACTTTACCGAAAAGGATCAGCGGGGATTCGCCCATACCACCGCCTGTATTGGCCAGTATGGGGGTAAACAGCATCATTGGTATAATAATAATATCCTGAAATATCAATATGCCCAGAGTACTGCGCCCATAGGGCGAGTCAATTTCTGCTCGGTCCTGAATTATTTTTAATACGATGGCGGTACTGCTTAGAGAAATCAGGAATCCAATAAACACCGCCTCACCCACAGGCCGTCCTATTTTCACCATAACGAGCGCAGTAATCAGAGTGGTAAGCAGCACCTGCAAGCTGCCGCCCATCAGAACTGTTTTTTTTATTTGTAGAAGCTTCCCAATAGAAAATTCCAGCCCAATTGTGAACAGTAATAGAATAATGCCCAGATCAGCCATCACTTCAACATTATGAACATCTTTAATGAGGGCCAATCCGTTGGGCCCGGCTAAAACACCGGTAATAAGAAGTCCGACCACACTGGGAATTTTCAATTTCTGGCATATATAAATGACCAGGATAGCCAAAGCGAATATGATTACAATCTCGTTTAAAATAGGAGTGTCTATGGGGGTTCCTCCTTCGAAAGATTTCTAAGTAATAGGTTAATTATAAACCCGGCAGCTAAACCAGCCTGGCAATGGTTTTATCAATACGTTGCCAACATTCTTCCCGACCCCATATTAAGAGCAGATAGGGCAGTTCGGGCCCATGGGTGCGCCCGGTTAAAGCGCTGCGCAGCGGCATATACACATCTTTAGGCTTTAATTTAAGCTTTTTCACCGTCGCCTTTATAAAGGCTTTGGCTTCAGCAGGTTCTGACAACGGGGGCAGTTCTGCCCGGAAGGTATTTAAAACATCCATAACCCCTTCGCCTTCCAGAGCCTGAAGGGCTTCTTCCTCATAAGCAATGTCGCCAAAAAAGACATCCATCTGAGTGGTTACATCGGCCAGGCATACCAGGTGGTCACGAATTGCTTCCACCAGCAGATTATAGCGGACGTCGTCCAGCTTTTCTATATGATCTGCCCATTCCGATGCAGCCAGGAAAGGTTTTAACATCTGAGCCAGTTCTGAAGTGGACTTCTTTTTCAGATACTGTTGGTTAACCCAATTTAGCTTATCCATGTCAAAAACTGCCGGGCTCTTCGCGACGCGTTCCAGTGTAAAAGCCTTAATAATCTCCTCTTTACTTAGTATCTCTTGCTCCCCTTCCGGCGACCAGCCCAGGAGGGCCAGGAAGTTGAAGAGAGCTTCCGGCAAGTAACCCATTTCCCGGTATTGCACCAGGGATGTCGCGCCGTGCCGTTTACTCATCTTCTGTCGGTCGCTGCCCAAAATCAAAGAAATGTGAGCAAACTCCGGGCGAACGAAATTAAATGCGTCATAAAGCATCAATTGGCGTGGTGTATTGGATAGATGTTCTTCGGCTCTGATCACATGGGTTATTCCCATCAGGACATCATCTATAACCACCGCAAAGTTGTAAACCGGGATTCCATCCGATTTGACAATAATGAAATCTCCGCTGTTATCACTTTCGAAACTTACACTGCCTCGGACCAGGTCATTGACGACATATATCTGGTGCAATGGAACCCTGAACCGGATGCTGGGCTTCATACCCGCTTCCAGCCGTTCCTTTACCTCCTGATCGCTTAGTGCGCTGCATTTGCCTGAATAGCGCTGCATTTGTCCGCTCCGCAGTTGCTCCTGGCGCTCCGCTTCCAACTCCTCCTGGGTGCAGAAGCAATAGTAAGCATCCCCCTTATCCAGAAGTCTCTGTACATATTCTTGATATATTTCCAACCGTTCAGTCTGGCGATAGGGTCCGTTTTCTCCTCCCTGGATCATCCCCTCGGTCCAGTTTATCCCCAACCAGCGCAAAGATTCTATTATTTCATCTTCGTACTCACGGCGAGACCTTTCCAGATCAGTATCTTCTATCCGTACCACAAATTGGCCATTCTGATGAGCGGCGAACAGGTAATTAAACAGGGCTGACCGTGCTCCACCGATATGTAATGGGCCAGTAGGGCTGGGTGCAAATCTCACTTTACATTTCTTCATTTATTTCCCTCCCTTTATTCCGGGTAATTATAACACTTATCTCAGGACAGCGGCAACCGGCCCCAAGCGCCTCTAACTAAAAGTTGCTTTTCGAAATTATCCCCTCTTCTGCAACCCTAATTGCGAACGATGGCCGCATTAATATTCCCCGCAGAGTGAGGGGCACTTTCTATATTAACTCAGGATGCTATTATAAACTTCCAGATAATCAGCCACCATACGCTCTTTGCTAAAGCGCTCCTGAACCCATCGGCGGCAGGCGCTGCGATCAATATTAGCAATCATCTTCAACCCATCCACCGCTTCATCAACACCGCTCACCAGATAACCAGTCACACCGTCCTTGATAACTTCCGACATGGAGCCCCGATTAAAAGCTATTACCGGCGTCCCACAGGCCATGGCCTCCACCACACTGAGCCCAAAAGGCTCATTAAAATATATGGGGTGCAGCAGGGCATAAGCCTTCTGCAAAAGTTCATTTCTCCGCTTCGGCCCGACCGAGCCCACATAGATGACATTAATATTGTCTATATAAGGGGCAACCTGGGCCTGGAAATAAGATTCATCCTGAATTATGCCTGCCATTATCAACTTCATGCCAAACTGTCTGGCAATCTGTATAGCTTCGTAGGTGCCTTTGTCGGGGTGTATGCGCCCGAAATAGAGCAAATAATCTCCGGGTTCAGCAACGAAACTAAACAGGTCCAGGTCAATCCCATGATACACATTGGCGTAATAGTCCAGATCCGGGCTGCGGTCGGCTTCACTGATGGAAATATAATAATTATCCTGATTATAAGCCTGGTAGACAGGTAGAATCCTGGGATTGGAGAAACCATGGATAGTCGTAACTACCGGCGTTTTCACCAATCGACTATAGGAGAGGGGCAGGAAGTCATAGTTATTATGAATTATGTCAAACTCATCGGCTTGTTCAAACAAGTGGGCAATATGCATACACTCCCATACCTTGGCATCCATTTCCCGGTTTTCCTCGTAAGGGACCGGACATATGGAATCCAGTCGGGCGCTGGTTTGAGAGTCACCGGTGGCGAACAGAGTCACATCCATCCCTCTGCCCACCATTCCCTCTGCTAACAGAGAAACAATTGTCTCCCACGGTCCGTAATGACGGGGAGGAGTACGCCAGGCAATCGGTGATAAAAGTGCTATTTTCAAAATTAGTCCCCTCCATAACATTTTGTGAAGACCTAAAGGACTGGTGAGTTTTTCACCGTCCTGACAGTCTTTCCTTATATTTTTGGTAAAGCATTACCAAATTATTCCTGGGCCGCTGGTAAAAATCGTCCCTCGCCACGGCGTTAAGCCAGGAGAGGTCCAGGCCAGCGGGATCAGTCTCGTCATCAACAGCTATATTTCATATTGGCGCCAGACGTCCAGGGCCGATTTGGCACTGCCATCATGCCGAAAGATGCCAAAGTGCCTTTCATGGAAACATGTGTCCAACGGGGGGCCATCCCACAGCGAGGGAATATAATCAGCGTAACACCAGGCCATTCCTCCCATCATCCCCGCCGCCCCAAGGCGCTGCAAAGCCTTATGGTAATAAAGGGCCGCTTCATCTTCCCCCCATAATGGACAGTTGCAAAGACTTGCATAGTCTGCCGGCGGTACAGGAGGTAGGACGGATCTGGTGGGTACCCCGAATTCCTGGAACAGTACCTGTTTTTGCCCCAACCAGGCGGTGACTATGCCCAGAAATGATACCAGGTCGGGATCGAGCCGGTCCTCGACCCAGGAGAGGTAGAAGGGATAACCGTGCATAGACAAGAAATCGCAGTAACGAGCTGCATCCTGAGGCCATAGATGGCGGTCTTCCTCCAGATCTTCGGCATGCATCCCCAGGGTTACCAGAGCTTTATCGCTGCTGTGTTTGATTAGGGAAGTCATGGTTTGGAGCCATTGCCTGGCCTCGTTGCGCCCGGGCGGTATGACCCAATTAGATGCTTCATTGCCCAGATCGTAAGCAAAAATGGCGGCATGATTTTGCAGGGCAGCAACAACTGTCTGAATCTGAAAACTCTGAGCCGCTATTACCTCCCGGTCTGTATAACAGTTGCGTATACAGGCGTTGCTGATCCGATTATCACTGTATACCGGAAATCTGCCCTCACCTTCCCCGGGTGCTAACATCCAGGCCGGCAGCCAGTTGATTCCGCTCATATGCCCACAGAAAAAAGTCGGCATCAACTGCAGTCCGCAATGAGATGCTATATCAGCCGTTTGCCTTAAATGATCCAACGCTGCTGTTGATATTGTATCGGGGGCAGGTTGGAAGTCTTCCCAGGTTAAAAATATTCTAACCAGGTGAAATTTACTTTCTGCCAGTTGTTTAAAGTCCGCTTCTACTTCCCGGACCTCAAAGTCCCTCCACCAGTACATGGCCCTTTGGGCCGGCCAATAATTAATTCCCGTGATAAATTGTGGCTTGTTGTTCATATAACCTTCACCCCCATGGCTGATCGTCATGTGCACTCAATCTATGCCTTTTTGCAGATTATCCAGGTGCTGATCCAGCTTGGTTATACTGATATTTAAACTTTTGATATTCTGCATCAAATCAATGACCCGGTTTACATCTTTTTCCAAGATCTTTACATTGAGATTAGCACTAACTTATATGATAAGGGAGTAAAAAGTATTATGTGTTTTCTAATAAAACTACGGCCTGGGCAGAGATGCCTTCCCCCCGGCCTTCAAATCCCAACCGTTCGGTGGTAGTCGCTTTCACATTGACCTGTTCCGGATGAATGCCCAGGGCGCGGGCAATACTGGCAGTCATAGCGGGAATATAGGGAGCCAGTTTCGGCCGCTGGGCAACTATCGTACTGTCGATATTTATCACGGCCAACCTATGTTTCTCTAATAATTGCTGTACTTGCTGGAGCAGGATAAGGCTGTCGATATTCTTGTATTTATCGGAAGTATCCGGAAAGTGTTGGCCAATATCCCCTAGAGCCGCAGCTCCCAACAGTGCGTCACAGATGGCATGCAGGAGAACGTCAGCGTCGGAATGCCCTAAGAGCCCCCGCTCAAAAGGAATATCCACCCCGCCCAATACAAGTCTCCGGCCTTCTACGAGACGGTGCACATCATAACCAATGCCAATCCGCACATCTCATCCCTCCCATCAAGTTAACCCCTGGTTCACTACCTCGCCATCACTCACCCGTCACCAAACCCCTATTAACTACACCTATCAACTATCCCCTATCTGCCCTCTAACAGAGCTTCAGCTGCAATCATATCCTCCGGGGTGGTTATTTTAATGTTATTGTAATCCCCTGCGACTACCTTGACCCGTCCGATATAGCGCTCGAAAAGGGAGGCATCATCAGTCCCCAGGAAACCCTCTGTATAAGCTTCGCGGTAGGCCGTCAGGAGCTCTGGGTAGTTAAAAACCTGCGGCGTCTGGATAGCATGAACTGAGCCTCTATCTAAAGTCTGACGGACAAACCCATCTCGATCGACCAACTTCACGGTATCCTTGCTGGTAATACCAGGTATGGCGGCCCCCCAATATTGAGCTTCCTTGAGCAGGCGGAAGAAAACCTCCTCCGACAAAAGCGGCCGTGCACCATCATGCACAGCCACCCAATCAGTATCCGTTCCTAATTGTTTCAGACCTGCCCATACCGAGTCCTGCCTCTCCTTCCCTCCCGGGACCACCGCAGATACTTTGTTATATTTAAACCGTCTGATAATTTCACGGTTGCATAAATCCACTTCATCGTGTCCACATACAACCACAATTTCCTCCACTATATCCAGTTTCTCAAAAAACTCCAGGGAATAAGACAATACCGGCCGCCCATTCAGAAGCATATATTGCTTGTTAGTGTTGCTCTTCATGCGACTGCCTTTACCAGCTGCGGCTATAACAACCCTGAGGTTGTTAACCATACAAATTCACCTCTTGTATCGGCTCTCCCGGCAAGTTAGGTCTAAAGATACCCAGACTGCGTTCTTCCTTCATTTTACGGCTAAATATCATTCTTCCGGCCGCGGTCTGGAAGACACTGGTTACCAACACTTCCAGGTTGTTACCCAGTTCGTCCTGTGCATCTTCAACCACTACCATGGTACCATCCTCCAGGTAGCCTACCCCTTGTCCAGGCTCCTTACCTTCTTTTAATATATTAATATACATGGTTTCGCCTGGATACACAACCACCTTAACCGCATTGGTAAGTTCGTTAATATTCAAGACTCTGATTCCCTGCAATTCAGCCACTTTATTTAGATTATAGTCATTGGTAATAATACTGGCGTGAATCTGTTTACATAAGCGAACCAGTTTCATATCTACTTCTTTCTCTTCTGCAATACTATCTTCGACTATTTGAATTTTGGCAGCCGGATCCTTCTGCATCTTAGACAAGAGTTCCAGACCCCGTCGCCCTTTGCTCCTGCGTAAATTATCGGAGGAATCAGCTATGTGCTGCAGTTCCTCTATAACAAAAACCGGTACTATCAATGTCCCCTCCAGAAACTTACTCTGACAGACATCGTATATGCGCCCATCGATTATGGCGCTGGTATCGAGCACTTTGTATTCGCCCTGATCTTCTCCAACGTTGTTGGATTCAGGCAGGTGCCCGGGGAGAAGCTTCCAGACGTCAAATGCCCTCCGGCTGCCAATTTGCACGCCAAGATAACTACAAAACAAGAAACTGAATATGGTCAAATAAGTTCCCGCTCCTCTTAACATCGAGAAAGGATAGCTGCTCAGCAGACCTACCAATACCCCCACCATTAAACCCGCGGTTCCACACAGCAGTACTTCTATAGAAGTATTGTCCAACCAACGGTTGAATAATTTCACCCCTTTAGACAGGATGTTAAACAGGAATAGGCCGCCCAGGTAGCAAAGCAAGCAGACCACTCCCCCTGCCGCCAATTGCCAGGCAGTATTCAAATCCAATAATATTTTGAGCGAAATGCTGGCCCATAAGCCTCCAATAAGTGCAAGCAACATCAATTGCCTCGAAAAATATTTGTTTTTCATAAAATCACCTCCTGGTAATATCTTTCTAGAAAAAAGTAATTATTATACAGCAAGTTTAAATATTTGGTAATAAAGTTATTTATTAAGTGCTCATTCCACACTTAAGATGTCATAATATGTAAACAAAGATTTGCCCGGCAGAATTGACAACGTATTTGCTCAAGGACTATAATTAATGAAATGGCGAGTGGACGGGGGGAGTTAAGCTTCTTATGAAGGACTTAATATGTGATGAGTTTCAAAATACGGTAGGTGACCTCCTAATACGTCACCATAGTGTAGTTGATGTGTTAACCAAGCTTTCAGAGTCTACCTGTCGAGTAAACCGGGCAGTTATAAAATCTGTAACTGACTGTGGTTGTGTTTCTATTCAAGCCGAGAAAATTGAAATACCTGAACACCTGGAATCGGTGGCTGAACTGAAGGCATGTTTGGACAGCCACTTGCGCGGGGAGTTATGTAGTCGTTGTGATGAAGTGATTATAGGTGAATTGGGGAAAATGTTGTTTTATACGGCTGCCTTGTGCAATCTCTTGGATATTAATCTCTATGATGTTTTTATTAAAGAGAATAAGAAGTCGCAGGCACTGGGTTACTTCAATATGACCTAGCCTGATCGGGTGCATAAAATAACATCGTATGAACCACCGCAAGGCGGTTTTTTAGCTTGTCGACCAAGTCGGGGCTTTAAACCATATATTCCAGGAGAAACTGCTCGCGCATCCTCATCAAGCCATTTTTTATGGAGTGGGCGCGCACCTCTCCTATTCCTTCCACATCATCCAGCTCTTCAATACTGGCTCTAAGGACACTATTTAATATGGCAAATCGCTCGACCAGGTTCTCAATAATTGCCGGGGGTATACGCGGAATCTTGTTCAACATACGGTAACCGCGCGGGGCCACCTGCTGTTCCAGATGAGTGCTGGTCGTTCCCAAGGCCAAACTCTTCAGCAGGAAAACCGAATCAGATATTTCATCTTCGTAAGCGCGTCGTACGCTGTTCAATATCTCCGCTGCAGTCTTATCCGGATTATTGGAATAGTCTTTTATAATCAAAGTGGCTTCTTCTTGCACATTGGCGACCATTTCATCCAGTTGCATTTTAACCAGACGTCCTTCGGTCCCTAATTCACTTATGTAATTCTCAATTTCTCCGGCAATATTTAGGACTTTGATGCTACGGCGCAGTACTCCGCACACTTCTACCGCCGTTACCAGGTCTTCAAATTCCAATCCGCCCAGGTGCTGCAATTCCCGACTCAAGACGTTGCGATATTTTTCCAGGGTCTGCAGGGCCTGATTAGCTCTGACCAGAATAGAGGCGATATCCCGCAGCCGAAAACTCATATTGTCCTGGAAGAGAGTGACCACCTGGCGGCGCTGGGATATGGCCACCACTAATTCCCCGGTCTGGAGTGCTACCCTCTCTGCAGTCCGGTGGCGAATGCCAGTTTCCTGGGAAGGAAGCTTGGGATTAGGATCCAATTGGGCATTTACAATTAAAATTCTGGAAGCATCATGGTTGGTAATAATGGCACCATCCATTTTGGCCAGTTCATAGAGACGTGCCGGCGTGAATTCACAGTCAATTTGAAATCCACCTGTTACCAGATTCATTACTTCAGGTGAATCACCTACTACAATGAGCGCCCCTGTATTGGCCTGCATCACGTTCTCTACCCCCAGACGGAAAACCGTCCCCGGAGCCAGCATTTTCAGGGATTCCCGGAACTTCAGCCGGAAAATGTCTTCTACCACCATTATCCCTCCATAACAATATCGATAAAATCATCCAGGTTTTTTATTTCTATTATATCCAAACCGTTGGCATTACGACCTCTGAAGTTAGCTCCCCCAGGTATTACCACTCTTTTAAAGCCTAGTTTTTCTATTTCCTTGAGACGCGCGTCCAGAAATGGTACCGGTCTGACTTCTCCGGAAAGCCCCAATTCGCCTAGAAATACCATATCGACCGGCAAAGGCCGCTCTCGATAACTGGATAGGATGGCGGCAGCAATGCCCAGATCAATTGAGGGATCCCTCAGGAATACCCCTCCGGTAACCTTTAGATAAACGTCGTAGGCAGACAGGTTAAAACCCCGCCTTTTTTCAAGCACGGCGATAATAAGAGCCAATCGGTTCTGATCAATTCCGGAAGCCATACGTCGTGCATAACCCGGCCCGGCAGATGAAACCAGGGCCTGCATCTCTATAAGCAAGGGACGGCTGCCCTCGAAACTAGCGACTACCGCACTCCCACACACCGTGGGGTCCTTGGCACTAAGGAATATCCGGGAAGGATCCAAAACCTCCTTAAGCCCCAATCCGCTCATTTCCAGCAGACCAATCTCGTCAGTAGAGCCAAAACGATTCTTTACGCCCCGTAAAAGCCGAAACGAAAAATGCTTCTCCCCTTCGAAATAGATGACCACGTCTACCATATGTTCCAACACTTTAGGTCCGGCCAGGGCCCCATCCTTGGTAACATGTCCTACCAGGAAAAACACACGCTCGCTTTTTTTGGCCATATCGGTAATTTTGGCGGTGCATTCCCGTAATTGTGATACGCTACCGGGAATCGAGGACAGATTCTCGGAATAAACGGTTTGGATGGAGTCGATAACCACTATATCGGGTTCCAACTCCTGCAAATAACTACCCAGCTGATCAATATTTTGGTCATTCAAGAAATAAATCAACGAACTCTCGATGCCCAGCCTTTGTGACCTCAGCCGAATTTGTCCCGCGGACTCTTCCCCCGACAGATAGAGCACTTTTTTGTCCTTTTGGGCTATAAAGTCAGCTACCTGAAGCAGCAGGGTTGATTTGCCTATGCCCGGGTCCCCTCCCAGCAAAATGAGCGAGCCGGGTACAATTCCCCCTCCCAATACCCGGTCTAACTCCCCCATACCACTGGAAAAACGGTATAAAGGGGTTTTGGGTATATCAGACAAAGCGATTGGATGCGTCTTACGCACATTTCGAGAAGGTGTCCGCACGGGAACACTTTCTTCCAACAGGGTGTTCCAATTCCCGCACCCGGGACATTTGCCAAGCCATTTGAGAGACTCTTGTCCACAGTCCCTGCATACAAATCTGGTTATATTTTTACCCATAAATTTCCCTCTTAAATACCATTATAATACACAATGTTTGTTCAGTTTAGTGTTTTTTAAGACGGCTTACAGCTTCCTGGCTACGATTTTTCCTTGCTCAGCATCTATCATGATAGTATCTCCAGGTACCACCGTCTTTTTGAGTATCTCTTCAGACACCGTATCTTCGACCATCTTTTGAATAGCTCGCTTTAAAGGCCGGGCTCCATAAGCAGGCTCGTATCCCTCTTTCAATATCAACTCCCGGGCCAGATTACTAATTTCCAGTTTATAGCCATTATCAATAATGCGTTTATTCAAATCTTTTATCAAAAGCTCGATTATTTGTTGTAATTCCTCTTCCGAAAGACTATGAAATACGATGATTTCGTCAATACGATTTAGGAATTCGGGTCTGAAGGTGTGCTTCATCTGTTCCATGACCCGCCCCTTCATCATGGCATAATCTTCCGCTTCGTCAGCTGCCCGCTGGAAACCGAGGGTCTTGTTTTTAAAAATGTTCTCTGCACCAACATTGGAAGTCATGATGATGATAGTATTGCGGAAATCAACGGTTCTTCCCTGACCATCGGTCATCCTTCCATCTTCCAACACCTGCAGAAGAATATTATATACATCAGGGTGGGCTTTTTCTATTTCATCCAGGAGTATGACTGAATAGGGTTTCCTTCTGACCTTCTCGGTAAGCTGACCGCCTTCCTCATAACCGACATAGCCCGGGGGAGAGCCCATCATGCGGGAAACAGCATGTTTTTCCATGTACTCTGACATGTCCAATCGAATGACCGAATCTTCACTGGCAAACATAGCTTCCGCCAATGCTCTGGCCAACTCTGTTTTCCCTACCCCGGTGGGTCCCAGAAATACGAATGAACCGATAGGTCTTTGGGGGTTTTTTAAACCCGCCCGGGCTCTCCGCACCGCTCGTGCAATGGATTTGACTGCCTCATTTTGCCCTATTACCCGGTTATGCAAAATCTCTTCCAGGTTGAGCAGCCGTTCTCCTTCTTCCAGTGCTATTTTACTGACCAATATCCCTGTCCATTGTGAAATGATAACCGCTCTCTCCTCTTCGCCCACGGTACCAGCCTGCACACTGCGTTTACTCATCCATTCCCGCCGCTGGTTTTCAATCTCTTCCTTTAGCTTTTGTTCCTCATCGCGCTGCTGGGCTGCCTTCTCATATTCCTGGGCGTTGATAGCCTCTTCTTTTTCCTTGATGATTTCCAGCAGCCGGGCTTCCAATTCCTTGACCTCAACGGGGAGAACATAGTTGGCCAGTCTTACCCGCGACGCAGCTTCGTCAATCAAATCGATGGCCTTGTCGGGCAGAAAACGGTCAGTTATATAGCGTGTGGAAAGTCTAACGGCTGCCTCAATTGCTTCATCACTGATTTTCACTCCATGATGGGCTTCGTAGCGATCACGCAGCCCCTTTAAAATTTCGATGCTCTCCTCAACATTGGGCTCCTCCACCTTTATGGGCTGGAATCTCCTTTCCAGAGCCGCATCTTTCTCAATATACTTACGGTATTCGTTCAGTGTAGTAGCCCCCACGCATTGGAAATCTCCCCGGGCCAGGGAGGGCTTGAGGATGTTGGCCGCATCTATGGCTCCTTCTGCAGCTCCGGCCCCTACCAAAGTATGCAATTCATCAATAAATATGATAACATCTCCAGCAGTTTTTATTTCATTTATTATCTTGGTCAAACGATCTTCAAATTCTCCCCGATACTTGGTTCCCGCCACCATAGAGGACAGATCGAGGGAAATAACCCTTTTATGGCTCAAAGTTTCCGGTACTTTATTCTCGATAATTATATGCGCCAGCCCTTCAACTATGGCTGTCTTTCCTACCCCCGGATCTCCAATCAAAACTGGATTGTTCTTGGTACGGCGCGAGAGAATCTGTACCACCCTTTCAATCTCCTTCTCACGACCGATTACTGGATCCAATCTGCCCTCCCTGGCATCTTTGGTCAAATCCCGGCTGTATGCGTCCAGGGTAGGTGTCTTACTCCTTGTTCTTCGGCCTTTATGGTTAAACCCGGCAGAATTACCCGGGGGGTCAGCAGGAGGTTCAGGTGCAATCATCCCCGATGCCTCACCACCTAACAGCAGCATAACCTGTTCACGCAGACTATCCAGTTTAACCCCCATAGATAAGAGCACCTGACTGGCCAGCCCTTCTTCTTCTCGCAACAGGGCCAAAAGCAGGTGTTCCGTACCTACATAATTAACTCCCTGGAGTCGGGCTTCATCAAAAGCCAGGTTAAACACCTTTTTGACCCGGGGAGTGATAGGCAGGTCCCCGGCCGGCCCCTCAATGGCGTTTTTATCCTGGCCAATAAATCGCTTCACTTCCTCCCTGACATTGGCAAGGTCGATGCCCAGGTTAATTAATGCCCGGGCACCCAC
>JBAYYO010000011.1:0-18431 GCA_041672985.1 Syntrophomonas sp.
TAACCGCCTGGCTGTACCAACTCCACACCGTGCGCCCCCAAGGGGAACAGGGACTTTGTTTCCCCGATTTGAATTTACGTAATTTTATTTTTACCGGCAGCGATATAGTGGGGCTGGATTTTGAAGCAACAGTATGGGATAGGCCGGAACGAGATCTGGGGGGTTTGTCCGCTTTTATTATAAACAGTGATCCTATGTTCACAGCGGCCAAATATGATGCGATACGGAGTTTGGTGAATAGCTATGCCAGAAGGCGACCCATTGACCTGGAAAAAGTCAGGGAGTATTTTATACTGGAAATGAGAAGTGCTGCCCAACGAAGGGTAAACCAGCAGGAGATCCTTTTAGCCAAAATAAGAGACTGGCAGGATATGAGTCTTTTCAATTAGAAGATATACATAGCATCTGAAGCGCGAGACAGAAAGCAGTGCAGCTTGGGGCTTGATTTTAATATTGCGCTCCGTAGTGAATCCAGGCGGGACTTGGAGGGATGATTAATGGACCGTGATACCGATCAAGGAATACTGCTCCGAAGGAGAAAGAATGTAAATATGGTGCAAAAATTTCTGGACCGCTTTTCTCTCTATGATCTGGTCATTATTGCTATGATGGCTGCCCTGGGAGTGGCGACTAAACAAATAATTGTCCCCCTGGCCCACATTATAACCGGGCCCCTCTTTATCCCCTCGGGGGCAGTAGCCGGCGGGTTATACATGATGTGGCTGGTTCTGGGTTTTGGCATAACCGGTAAACGAGGCACCATGACCCTGATTTGTGTGGTGCAGGCCATCCTGGTCATAGCTACAGGGATATTAGGCTCCCATGGAGCGTTAAGCCTCATCACCTATACAGTACCTGGTATTCTAGCTGATATAGGCTTGCTGCTTATTGGACACCGGGTATGTTGTCTGCCGTGCGCGTTTTTGGCCGGCCTGTTAGCCAATATCGGCGGTACCGTTATGGTCAATTTTGTATATTTCCGTTTACCGTTAATCCCTCTGCTGTTGAGCTTGAGTGTAGCAGCTCTGTCAGGCGGGTTAGGTGGTCTGCTGGCCTATAAAATACTGCAGCAGATCCGGCACGTATCTAAACCAGAGCGGAAATTCGGTAATTAAGAGGAGTTAACCACTACAGCCTGACACCCGGACTACTGTACTGACCCACGGGAGGAAACATTACCCGGAGCGGCGTCCTGGGTTGAAAGGGGAGACAAATTGTAATGGAAGTCATGGCAGCCAAAAATCTCAACTATCGCTATGAGCCGGATAGTCCTCCGGTTTTATGGGATATAAATCTGCAGCTGCAACGGGGAGAATTTGCGGTGGTAAGTGGTTTGAGCGGCTGTGGTAAAAGCACCTTGTGTCTCTGCCTCAGTGGAGCCATCCGGCATCAGCGGGACGGTATAATGAGCGGTGAAATATGGCTGAACGGTAAGAATACCCGGGACATACGGGGAGCGGAATTGGCTCTGGAGGTGGGGATAGTGTTTCAGGATCCTGATACCCAGTTGTTTTCGCCTACCGTGGAAGACGAGATCGCCTTCGCCCCGGAAAACCTGTGCCTGCCTCCGGAGCTTATTCAGGAGCGGCTGGACTATGTCCTGGACATTTTGGGGATTACCGCCTTAAGATATGCCAATCCTGCGCATTTGTCCGGGGGTGAGAAACAGTTGGTGGCCTTGGCGGCGGTTCTGGCGCTTGATCCCCCGCTGCTAATTCTGGATGAAGTCATGTCTCAACTGGATGCCGCGGCCAACAAGGCAGTTGCCGCTGCTATTTATAAATTGCATAGCCAGGGGAAAACCATTCTGGCCGTAGAGCATAATCTCGAGGCACTGATGGGGGCAGATCGATTATTAATTATGGAACGCGGTCATTTGATTCGTAGTGATAAGCCAGAAGTGATTCTCTCCGACAGGGATTTCCTGTTGGTCCATCAGCTGGCAGATGATTAGATAATTTACTAATTATAGCGCTGAATAGTTGGGAGCGTAAGGGATGTCATTTATAGAATTAAGGCAGGTTGAATTTTGTTACCCGCGTCAAAGTAGTCCGGCGGTGACGGATATTAACCTTAAGCTGGAGAAAAAAGCTATAACTGCCGTTGTAGGTCCCAATGGAAGTGGCAAGACCACCCTTACCAGGCTGATAATAGGGATCCTGCCACCGGATAAGGGGGAGATATACCTGACCAGATCACCCCTGGCCAGGTATACGCTGGCCGAGGTTGGGGCTCGCATCGGATATATATTTCAGAATCCTGACTTGCAGCTTTTCTGTCCCAGCGTTGCCGAGGAAATTGCCTTCGGGTTGAGTAGAGCGGGGCAGGGCCCGCAGTGGATAAAGGAGAAGGTGGATTTCTTCCTGGAATATTTTGAGCTCGATGGTTATCGCAACTCTTTTCCTATGCATCTAAGTCAGGGGGAAAAACAGCGCCTGGCTATAGCGGCCGTTTTGGCACATGAACCGGAGTACCTGATACTGGATGAGCCCACTATCGGCCTGGATGCTTTCCGCAAGAAACAATTAGTCGAGTATTTACATAAAGTGGCCGGTCTGGGGAGGGGGATGCTGCTGGTCAGTCATGATATGGCTTTTGTCAATAAGCTGGCTGAACGGCTCATTAGCATGGAAAATGGCCGGATTCAATCAGATAGCGAGCGAAGAGGAAGGTTGTTGAATGAAGGTTGATCCCCGCAGTAAAATGCTTTTAGTAATTTGTATTTCCGGCCTGGCTTTAATATATAACAACCCGCTCCAGCTTGCACTGTTACTGGCTGTAAGCCTGGCACTGCTGGGGGCTTTCCGCTTTGATATTGGGATGATAGGCGGATATCTGCGCCCCCTGGTATCATTATTATTGATCCTTTTTCTGATTCAGTGCCTGTTCACCAAAGGCGGGCAGGTCTGGTTGACGATAGGTCAGCTGGAGTTGGTCAGCAGCGCCGGCCTGATAGCCGGGGCTTCGGTGGTTTTGCGCATATTAGTAGTAGTAAATTCAGCTATGCTGCTTACCACCTGTAGTTCCCGGGATTTTGTACTGGGCCTGATACAATGGAAAGTCCCCTACGAAATTGCCTTTATGGTCTCCATAGCACTGCGGTTCTTACCCCTGTTTCGCGATGAGATGCAAAATGTGATAACGGCCGTACAGTTACGGGGAGTAGAGTTGAAGAAGGTAGCCTGGGGGGAGAAAATCAGCATGTATCGTACCCTCATATTTCCAGTAGTATATCGGACCATGCTGAAGGCCCAGCAGCTGTCGATAGTAATGGAAGCCCGAGGGTTCAGAGCGTATCCCCGGCGCACTTATCTGCGGCGGCTTGATTTATACTGGGCTGATTACGTGATTATGTCGCTTGCTTTGACCGTCACGGTTATACTCCTGGTGGGACAGATACTATAAATTCAGAAAACTTTGTATGCAGATTGCACCGCTAAGACTTGATTGGCGCAGCAGGGAGAGACAATGGGCAGAATTATAGAGCTAATAAACGTCAGCAAAGAATATTTGCAAGCCGGAGATAATACTCGCCAAGCTCTGGCTGACATAAACCTTGGCATAGGGGCGGGTGAGTTGGTAGGAATCGCCGGGATGAACGGATCCGGTAAAACGACATTGGCGCGCCTTTTGAATGCGCTACTCTTACCCAGCAGCGGCAAAGTTCTAATCAACGGCATGGATACCACCGAGCCAGGTTATCAACAGGAGATCAGGCGTCAGGTGGGCATGGTTTTCCAGAATCCTGACAATCAGATCATCAACCCCATAGTCGATGAGGAAGTGGCGTTTGGGGCCGAAAACCTCAACCTTTCACCTGCGGAAGTCCGCCGGAGAGTCAACTGGGCCCTGGAGGCAGTAGGTTTATCAGACCTGTGTTATCATGCACCCCATTTGCTCTCGGGTGGGCAGAAGCAGAGACTGGCCGTGGCGGCGGCTCTGGCGATGAGACCCGAATGTCTGGTGCTGGACGAACCGACCTCTATGCTGGATCAGCCTGGCCGACGTAAATTATTGAAATGCCTGCTCCAGCTGAACCGGGAACACCACCTCACTATTATCATGATTTCGCATTGCATGGAAGAACTGGCGGTGGCGGATCGGCTGATTGTGCTGCATGAAGGCGCGGTTCATATGGACGGTCCTCCCTGGGTCGTGTTCAGTTCGCCGCAGTTCACTGCGCTGGGCTTGAAGCCTCCGCCCATTGCCTCTATAACCGGTAGCCTGGTAAGGCAGGGACACCAGATTGATAAAAAAATAGTTACTTTGGAGCAAATGGTGGAATATTTATGCCCATAATCGAGATCAAGGATTTGACTTATGTCTATCAAAGCGGGACTCCCTATGAGAAAAAAGCCCTGGAGGGCCTGTCTTTTTCTATAGAAGCGGGTGAGTTCGTCGGCATTATTGGAGCCAACGGTTCCGGAAAATCCACCCTGATGCAGCATTTCAATGGTTTACTGCTGCCTACTGCGGGAAGTGTGTTGGTTAAGGGCAAGAATACCGCCGTCAACCACTATTACAGCGAGCTATGGAAGGAAGTGGGCCTGGTATTCCAATTTCCTGAACAGCAGATATTTGCCAGTACAGTTTTTGCGGAAGTGGCCTATGGACTCAAGAATCTTGGCCTGGAGCAGCCTGACATTGAGAGGCGGGTTGAGGAGGTTCTGCATAGAGTTGGCTTGAACCCCGAGGAGATTACCCATCTATCGCCCCTGCGCTTGAGCGGCGGCGAGCGGCGCTTGCTGGCTCTGGCCAGCATTATGGCCATGTGCCCCGACGTTTTGGTTTTAGATGAACCCACCGCCGGTTTGGATCCAGCCGCCAGTGACAGGGTATGGCAGGCACTACAGGATATGCAGCGCGATTATAAAACCACGGTGATTATGGTATCGCACCAGGCTGATGAATTAATTCTCCTGGCCAATAAGCTGGCCTTTCTGGAAGAAGGTCGGTTGTTGGCCTATGGTGGCAAAGTGGAGGTCCTACAGCAAATGGCTCGGCGGGATAGAGACGATTGGCTCCTGCCGGATCATCTGCAATTGATCTATTGCCTGGAGGACTGCGGCTGCCAGGTAAACACCGACATTATCAGCCTGGAAGAGGCAGCCCTGGAAATCAGCCGCATACTAAAGGAGCCGACTCGATGCAAGGTATGATAATCGGCCAATTTGTAAGAGGCGATTCCGTAATTCACCGCCTTGATCCACGCACCAAGTTGCTGGGCTGTTTGGCGGTAATCGTGGCTGTGGCCTGGCCCGGTCAAACCATTTCAAGACTGCTGCTTGATGCAGCGCTTATTATTGCCCTGATACACCTTTCCCAGTTAGGAATCCTCCGGGTGCTTGGCGGCCTGAAATCACTGCGCATACTCTTCTTGCTCACCTTTATCTGCCAGGTCTTTTTTACGAGGGGGGATCCCCTGCTGAGCTGGGGGGGAATCATAGTGAGCCGGGCGGGTGTCTATCTGGGCATAGCCACTTTTCTACGCTTGGTGTTGCTTTATCTGGGCGCCAGCCTCTTGACCATGACCACCTCCAGTCTCAAACTGTCAGCTGGACTGGAATCACTCTTGTCGCCGCTGGCCTATCTGCGTTTCCCGGTGCAGCAGTTTGCCATGATTATAAACATTTCCCTGCGTTTCATACCTACCATCATTGAGGAAGCAGAGATAATTGCCCGGGCGCAAAGATCCCGGGGGGCTAGATTCGACGCGGGTCCCCTATGGCTGCGTTTAAAAACCACCGTAACAATATTAATCCCCCTTCTGGGGGCCTCCCTGCAGAGAGCCAATGAACTGGCCCTGGCCATGGAGAGCAGATGCTATACCAGCGGCAGTGCTAACCACAGCCGCCTTAACAGCCTGCATTACAGCTGGATAGATGGTATGGCCCTGATGATACTGACCGTGCACACGGGGACGGTTCTCATGTGCTAAAACACACGGGGCCGGTTCTGGGAAGCACACAAGAACCGTCCGAGACTGCTGAAAAAGTGCTCTTTTGCGTGTTATTCTGAGCGATAGCGAAGAATCTCGTTGGCTAAAGGCCTAATATTACGGACTTCCAAAAGAGATCCTTCGTCGCCTGCAGCTCCTCAGGATGACATTTATGATACTTTTTCAGTGGTCTCGAACCGTCCCCGTGTGCTTGGCGATATAACCTGCAGTTATTGGACAGATAACTATAGGTAACTATATAATGAGTGTTAAGAATATATAAATGGAGGATGATCGTAGTGAGAGGAAAAACTTGGCTGAGTATTTTACTGATTTCGGTGCTGGCCTTATGTTTGCTGTCCGGATGTGCGGGCGATAAACAGGGAAGCGAAACAACCCCGGTTCCGACTGAAAAAGCTTCCATAAAAATTGGCGGATCGAGCACCCTGGCTCCTATCATAGCCAAATGTGCAGATAACTTTACCGAGGAATTCAAGACCTGGAATAAGGTTGACTCCAGTTTACCGGACGAACCTATCGTAATATTTGTATCTACCGGTGGTTCCGGCTTTGGCCTGAAGTCGGCTGTGGACGGGACTTTTGATTTTGGGATGGTAACCAAGGACCTTAAAGATGAAGAAAAAGCTCAGTTTGCCAATGGCAGCATTACTCAGCTAGGTTCTGATGTGCTTGATATCGGGGTTAATGCTGCTAATCCAATTGCCAAGGTCAAGCCTAACCTGACCACCGAGGAATTGGTAGCAATTTTTTCTGGTAAGGTAAAGACCTGGAAAGAGCTGGATCCGGCATTGCCTGATCGTCCGATAGTAGTTGCGGTTCGCGATCTGGGTGGTGGTGCCAGCGAAGTGTTTGATAAGGCGATTATGAAGGGAACCCCAATTTCGCCCGAGGCCTTACAGATTCCTTCCATGGGTGCGTTAGGCGGGAAAATCATGGATAATGCAGACACCATAGGTTATGTTTCCAGTGGTCTGGTTAACCAGAACCCGGACAAGATAATACCCCTAAGCGTAGATGGCATTGCTCCAACGCTGGAAAACATCAACTCGGGAAAATATAAGATCGGACGGCCTTTGCTGCTGCTCAGCAAAGAAAAGCCAGACGCTAAACAACAAAAGTTCTTGGATTACCTGCAATCTGATAAAGGCCTGAAAGTGGTTGAGGATCTGGGTTATATTCCCGTTGCTCGCTAAACGGCTGCGATACTTAAATAACGGGCAGGATAAACCTGCTCGTTATTTTTGCGTATGCACGCTTAAGAGGTAAACTATGCAAAAGATGAATCCAGGATTGGAATTAAAAGAAAAAATTATTAGTACCATCTTTATTAGTGCAGCCGTGCTATCTTCACTGCTCTTGCTGGGCATGCTCCTATTTATATTACGGGAAAGCTGGCCTATCTGGTCACAGGTAGGGGCAATGGATTTCTTGAGTGGGACCGCCTGGAGACCGGTGAGCACCCCACCTCAATTTGGTATTGCACCCATGCTGATAAGTACCATGTGGGTAGCGGGAGGAGCCTTGCTTATTGCTGCCCCGCTGGGATTTGGCTGCGCCATATTCCTGGCGGAATTTGCTCCCGCCCCGTTGCCCGCAATGCTGCGTCCGGTTTTAAACATGCTTACCGGTATACCTTCAGTTGTTTACGGGTTCCTGGGGGCCGCAGTGCTCATTAAGTTTTTTGAACTAAGATTTGACCTGGCCAGCGGAGAATCCCTTTTTGCCGCTTCTTTGATTCTGGCCATCATGATCCTGCCCTTTATAACCTCTAACTCCGAGGCCGCCCTGCGTTCAGTAGCGCCTGAATACCGCCAGGCAGGTATGGCCCTGGGAGTATCGCGGGAATACATGGCTCTGCGCGTTCTGGTTCCTTTGGCTCGAAGAGGTATGATGGGGGCACTGGTACTGGCATTTGGCCGAGCTATGGGTGAAACTATGGCTGTACTTATGGTGGCGGGTAACACCTTAATGCTGCCATTTTCCTGGTTTAACAAAGGCGAACCCCTGCCCGCCCTGATTGCTCTGGAACTGGGCAGTTCTATTCCTGGCAGTATCCATTACCAGGCTCTTTTTGCGGCCGGACTGGTGTTAATCGTAATGGTAATTGCGGTGAATTTTGGCGTAAACATTCTCCTGCGCCGCTTAAAAAGTGGGGTGAAGCAGTTTTGAGGTCCAGAGTAGCTGCTGATCTATTATTAAAATCGTTTTTCTGGCTATCCGGCCTTTTTATATTGCTGGTCTTACTGGCTATCATTTTGTATCTAATCTGGCGCGGGGGGCCTTATATCAGTAGCCAGTTTATAGTGGGCAGCCCGGCTGGAACTCCGCTGGGGAGTGAAGGGGGAATATTTCCGGCGATAAAAGGAACCCTGTGGTTGGTCCTGCTGGCCCTGGTTTTCTCCATAGTGCCGGGCCTGTTAACAGCAGTCTATCTGAGTGAATACGGGTCTAGCGGGCGATTAGCGGAGATGATAAGCCTGCTGGTACAGAGCATGTCCGGAGTACCATCTATTGTTACCGGCTTGTTCGTTTATGCTTTGGGAGTGGTTACCCTGGGTTGGGGAATATCGCTGCTGGCGGGAGGATTGGCCCTGGCCATCATGGTTTTTCCGGTTATTGTGGTTTCCAGCCGGGATGCGTTACTAGCAGTAGATGAAAATTACCGACTGGTGGCTAATTCCCTGGGGGTGGCCAAATCCTATACCCTGCGCCGGGTGATTTTACCCCGGGCTGCTGCAGGCATACTGGCTGGAATACTGCTGGCACTGGGTTATGCAGCAGGAGCTACTGCCCCCATTATGGTAACTGCTGCCGCCATTGCAGCCAGTTCGTCGGGAGCACTGTTGGAGCCAGTCATGGCCTTACCATATCATCTTTATATCCTGTTTAATGAGCATATATCAATAAACCAGGCCTATGCTACTGCCTTGGTGCTGGTTATTTTGTTGCTCTTAATAAACACCCTGGCCCTGTGGCTGTATAGTTTACAAGAAAGGATTAATAGTAGATGAATGCAGTTGAGCTTATAAAATTTAGTACCTGCTACGGGCACAAAAACGTTTTGAAAAACGTAAATGTTGGGTTTAATTCTGGTTCTATTACTGCTATTATGGGGCCATCAGGTTGTGGCAAAACTACCCTGCTGCGCAGCATTAATCGTACGGCCGAGATGGAAGCAGGTTTTAAATGTGAGGGCGACATCCGGGTACTGGGGCAGTCAATCAATGAAGTAAAGAATGTTTCCAGTGTGCGCCGGCAAGTCGGTATGGTTTATCAAACCCCGGTGGTTTTGCCGATGAGTATCAAGGAAAATGTACTTTTCGGCCCCAGGTATTATGGAGCCCAAGGCCGCCTGCAAATGGACGCTATAGTGGAAGACTGCCTGCGTAAAGTGGCCCTTTGGGATGAGGTTAAAGACCGGCTCAAACAACCGGCCTCCCAGCTTTCGGGTGGGCAAAAACAGCGCCTGGCCATGGCCAGGGTACTGGCTGTAGAACCCCGGGTATTACTCCTGGATGAGCCCTGTTCGAGCCTGGACCCGGCCTCCACTGGTTTGATTGAGGAGTTATTGATGCGCCTGGCCGAGGATTTATCTATTATCATTGTTACCCATAATCTCTTTCAGGCCCGTCGTATTGCAGATGAGACTGTATTTATGCTGGATGGTCAGGTGGTGGAAAAGGGGTCTACTGACCATATTTTCACCTCTCCCCGACATGAAAAAACCCGGGGCTTCATTTCCGGGTTATTCGGGTAGAAATCTTATCATGATCCCATCGTCAAATAGGCATAATGACATAGCACTCTGGCCTTTCATATTTCCATTGAAGTAAGAGGATTGCCTCCCCTGGCAATGTTTGCCTAGGGGGGCCGAAACTCCTTCGACTATCCCGCTTGTAAACAAGATGAGTGCGGGGGTGCAACCGGAGACGGCTCACTCCCGTTCACTATTGCTTTTGTGCGTACAATAGCATATGATAATATCAAAATAACCGAGAACGGAAGTGGATTTCATGGCAAAATCATCAAATCTTTATGTGCGCATTGAACCAGATGTGAAAGAACAGGCGGAAAAGGTGTTTGACAGTCTGGGAATCTCAATGTCAAATGCTATAGGTCTTTTCTTAAAGCAAGTGGTTATTAATCAGGCGATACCTTTTGAATTAAAATTAGCGCCGGCTAGATTTAAATCTGTCGATACCATGACCGAGATAGAGTTTAACGCGGAGTTAGAGAAAGGGTATGCCGATTATTTGGCAGGCAAAGGTCGTCCTACGGAAGATGTATTGTCTGACATTCGAAAACGACTGAATGTATGAAACAGTACGCGATAATTATTACGCCTGCTGCGGAAAATGATCTGCAGAAGATTTTTTCGTATATTGCTACTGAATTATTAGAGCTGCAAACAGCAGTCAACCTGTGTGATAGAATTGAACAGGAAATCTTAAAATTGTGTACCATGCCAGACAGGCATGCGCCATACAAGAAAGAACCTTGGTTTTCAAGAGGAATGCGATTCTTCCCCGTCGGTACTTTTCTTGTTTTTTACATTACCAGAGAGTCCGATTGCACGGTGCACGTTATTCGTGTGATGTATGGCGGAAGAAATGTGGAAAAACAATTATAAGTCAAAACCTTTCTTTAGCATATGTTGATAAGTTGGTGTCAGGCACCTGGATAAGTTGGTGTCAGGCACCTGCATTTAAAACCACGGTGGCTATAGCAAAATAGATGACCAGTCCTAAAACGTCTGTTATTGAGGTGATAAGGGGATTACTGGCTACTGCAGGGTCTAACCCCATTTTGGTTAGTATAAAGGGTAACATTACACCTATCAAATTGGCAGCCACAATAACGGTCAACATGCTAAGTCCCACGATCAAACCAATTTCATAGCCCCCCCGGAGAGATCCAAATATGGAGCTGATAATTCCCATGCTTAAACCCAGCAATAATCCCACGATCAGTTCCTTAAAGAAGACTCTCATCCATTCATTTATACTCACATCGCTGGTGGCTATGGCGCGTACCATCAGTGTAGATGCCTGAGCCCCGGCATTACCTCCGCTGCCCAGCAACAAGGGGATAAATACGGTGAGAACAATGACTGTTTGCAGGGTTTTCTCGTATACGGCTATTACTCCCGAGGAAAGCAAGCTTACAAAAACTAGAACGATTAACCAGCCAATTCTTTTGCCGAACAAATCTTGAATGCTTGATTCCAGATAGCTGCCTTTCAGAGGTGTTACGGCAGCAGTTTTATGAAAATCTTCGGTGGCCTCCTCCTCAGCCACATCCATCACATCGTCAAAAGTAACTAAACCCAAGAGGATGCCATCCAAATCCACTACCGGCAGAGAAAAAACATCATATTTCTGCATGAGTTTAACTGCCATTTCGCGATCGTCAAAGGCACTTAGACTGATAAAGGAATTGTCCATGATTGTTGCTACAGTTTCTTGGGGATCGGCCAGTATAAAAAGGGACAGCAGCAGAGAGTCCAACAGTTTCCAGGAATTATCAATAACATAGATAGTATGCAGAGTTTCACTGTTGCGCGCTTTCAGGCGGATGTGATTAAGGGCCTTTTGAATGGTCCAGTGGGGTCTCACCGCTACATAATCCGGAGTCATTAGCCGGCCCACACTCTCTTCAGGATAGCCCAACAAGAGCCGGGCTTCTTTTAGATCATCCGGGCTTAATAGATTAAGCAGGCGCTGAGTAACCTGACCGGGTAACTCCTCGAATAGGGCAGTTCTATCATCAGGGCGCAGATTAGCCAGGAGATAGCGAGTCTCTTCATGGGTCAAGCCTTTAAGCAGGGAGTTGCGATCTTCTTTTTCCAGATAGGAGAATACTTTGGTTGCGACAGGGCGGGGTAAAACTCTAAACAATATTACCCGGTCGGACTTTTCCAATTCATTTAAGAGTGATGCAATATCCGGTATCAGATAGTCGTTCCATGCTAACTGCCTTATTTCTTTCAATTTCTTTTGACTTATTAAGTTGGAGATATGTTCCTTTAATCCTTGCATAATTGAACCTCGCTAGATAGCTTGATTATATGGTGTGACATCGCTTCCGGTGGCCTGTTAATTATTATATATAGTGTAGCACATAAGCTGCCAGTGTCAGGAACAGGCTATATACATGGCAGTTATGGTTTATGCCCACGGTATACATTGCAAGGGATGACTAGGGGCGCAAGTTCCCCAGATTCCGGGTATTTACGCTTTATGCAATTATAAGACCATAAAGTGCTGATGTCCACGTTGATATCCTAAGATGAGGTTCACTTTGAGGATAATTCAGAATATACTGGAAATGGACGAGTTGTTTAGAATACGGATGACACATAAGATTCCAGGCTGGACAGGGTGGGGATATAATTATTTACCGGGTAAGTTTCTGAGTGAAATCAGCCCGACAGGGCGTCATAAATGTAAGGGGGATAATGTGCTTATGAAAAAGGTTTTGGGGATAGTTATATCTGATCGAAGACTGGGCAACAGCGAGGTTTTGGTAAAGGAGATTATGAGCAGTATCCCAGGTGAATGCGGTCGGGAGCTAATACGCTTAACTGATTTCAAGATTGAGCCCTGCAAAGCCTGTTATCGATGCTTGCAGCCCCATCAGGATTGTGCTCAAAAGGACGATTTCAATTATCTAATGGGTAAGATAATGGCGGCGGATGCTCTAATTATAGGGGTACCCGTATATATTTTGGGGCCGCACGGGTACTATAAAATGCTGATGGATCGTCTGGTGGGGGTGGGGAATTATATTGAACAGACCAGGGGCAAACCCTGTGCACTGGTAATTCCTTACGGTACAATAGGTTGGACAGGCTACACCAAGGCGGCTTCGATGATAATGCCCCGATTGCTTAATATGAAGATTGTAGATTGCTGGCAGGTTCACGCTACCTTGCCCGGTGAATCATTGCTTGATTCAGATAACATAGAGTATGCACGTAAACTGGGACAGGACCTTTTCTCTGATCGTGAATACATCCCGGGGAACCGGGAATGTTGTTTTTGTGGGTCAGATATCCTCCGATTGCTGGCGGACAATAGGGTGGAATGTCCTATCTGCGGAGCAAAAGGCCGACTGGATCATGATAATATCCCTAATTTTACCGATGCGGATTACTTTCGTTTCTCAGCCCACCAAGTGGAAGAGCACTTTAAAGGCTGGGTGAAGGAAATGAAAAGCCGCTTCGCGGTTGAGAAGGATAAGCTAAAGGAGGCACAAAAGGATTACCGCGATAAAGACTGGTGGATTAGACCGTGATTGCCATTCTGTTTTGCCCAAGGGTACGAGATAGCGGCCGCCCATACTACCAAGCCTTATAAAACCGAGTATAGGGGCTGGCAAAAGATGATCAAAAAAGCTATCGCCGATAAAACTGATGGCCGCCTTCCGAGTATATAGATTGCTGGAGAAAAAGATGTGGAAGACGCGGTCATGTATGCGGGGATGGCTTTGGATAGAGCCATTAGCCGTGGTAACTCCCGTTAATAATTAGAAGATTTTTGTAATTGACTTATGTGAATACCCGGTCATATAATTAGTTAGACATACTAATCTTTAACAGGCGGTTTTGCTTATGGAAAAGTCAGCGACGTTGCTGGAGAAAATTGAAATACTAACCAGACTGGTGGGAGAGTTGGATCAGGGCGTAGTAGTCAGTGATAAGCTGGCTCATATAACTGCTTCCCAGCTTTACTATTTAAAAAGCATTGATAAACTGGGATCCCCGTCTTTCAGTGAACTGACCCGGAAACTACAGGTTTCCAAACCCAGTGTCAGCTCGGGCGTAGACCGATTATTACAAAGGGGCCTCGTAATTAAGCAACAGTCGGCTGAGGATCGCCGGGTCTACCACATATCGGTCACCGCCAAGGGCAAGGAATTGGTCGAAGCCTATAAGGACATCTATAGAGATTATGCCCGCAGTCTGGCGGTCATCCTGGATGAATCGGAAATGGACGTTTTGATTGAGCTGTTTAGTAAGGTAATCAAAGCTACGGATTTGAATAGACGTTAAGAAATGAGACGGGAGGGTAAATGGGCGTGAACAAATGGAAATGGTGGCTGCCGTTACTGCTGCTTGTGGCGGTGGTGATATGGCGGGGGCAGGTATTGCTGAGTGACAAAACAGCGGGGGTGAAATCTTCTGTTCCTACCGTCCAAATCGAAGCAGTGCAGGAAGAAGATACTCAACAAGTACTCCACTACAGCGGTACGGTGCTGGCCGATCAGGATGCTGTCATTACGGCTGAGGTTGCCGGCAGGGTGCAAAGGGTGGGGGTGCAAAACGGTGCGGTAGTCAAACAGGGGCAGACTCTAGTTACCTTAAATAGCAGTGATTATGAAACCGCCCGGCAGGCAGCCGAAGCCAGTTTACATAAAGCTCAAGCTGCCCGGGAGTTGGCTGCCAATACTTTGAGCCGTATACAGGCGCTCTACGAGGGACAAGCCGTCTCGCAAAAGGATTATGAGGATGCTCAAATAGCACTTAAGGTGGCCAGTGCTGATGAAAAGGCCGCCCAGGCAGGCTATGCTCAAGCTGAGCGGGCTGTGCAGAAGACTAATATTGTTGCTCCGATAAGTGGGGCAATTTACAATTGTACGGTGCTAACGGGACAGATGGCCAGTCCCGGGCTACCATTGATGATGATTGCTGACACCCGGGAGGTTGAGGTCCGATTCGAGATACCACAGCAAGATATAAATAACACCCCCCGGCCAGGTTTGACCGCCACAATACAGTTGGAGGGGCAGAGCGATACCATAGAGGGGCAGCTAAATTCCCTCAGTCCGGTAGCCAATCCCGCCTCCCGTTCTTTCGAAGCTCGCGTTCAGGTAAAAAATGATGCTAATCTGCTTAAACCGGGGATGTTTGTACAGGTCAAGCTATATACCGGTCAGGTTAAAAAGATGATAACGGTGCCGGCCCGGGCGGTACTTAATGTGGAAGGGGAGTATTACGTCTTTTTGGCAGCCGAAAATGGCGCCCAGAAGCGGCAGGTTAAGACGGGGGCCAGCGTTGGTGATCGGGTGGAGATACTGTCTGGTCTAAGTGCTGGAGAACAATTGATCGTCAGCGGGGTAAATCAACTTCAGGATGGTGACCCCATCACTATCCAGACCCAGGAAGGAGCAGTCTGATTTGTTTTTAACCAGGCTTAGTCTTAAACGTCCTATTTTTGCGACCGTTATTATCCTGGCCTTGCTCACTCTGGGCACGATTGGCTATTTTAATCTCAATATCAATGACTGGCCGGAAGCGGAGATGCCCTATGTAGCGGTTACTATCGTCGAACCGGGAGCTCTGCCAGATCATCTGGAAACCAGGGTGGCCCGGCCGGTTGAAGATGCTCTGGGTCAGATTGCTGGTGTTAAGCATATTATGACCCGGATTCAAGAAAATGCAGTAGTCATTTTCGTTGAATTTCCGTTGGAGATCGGGGTTGATACCGCTGCTCAAAATGTTCGTGAAAAAATAGGGGCTATAAGAGCGGATCTTCCTCAAGAAATTGAGGAACCCGTCGTAACCCAGTTTAATCCCCAGGCTGCTCCGGTTATGAGCCTGGCCGTGGCCGGCTCCGAGGTTTCGGAGCGGGAGTTGAGCTTCTGGGTGGATAATACTCTGCGCCCGCAGTTGGAGACTATCAACGGGGTTGGCTCAGTACAGATCAGCGGCCTCAAGAAAAGGGAAATACAGGTTATGCTGGATAAAGATCGTATGACTAGCCTGGGTATGACAACTGCTGAAGTGGTGGGGGGAATCCGCCTGCAAAACCTGGATGTTCCCGCCGGTTCAGCCCTGGGTGCCGAGGGCCAGATGGCTCTGCGTTCGACCGGGGAAAGGAAAAGTCTGGCTGATTTGAAAGGGATTCCAATAGGCACCAGGGGCGGCAGTACGGTATTCCTGGGAGACGTGGCCTCTATAGAGGACGGCCTGGAAGAGACCGATGAGTACGTTCTTTTTCAGGGTAAGCCAGCCGTTGGTATCGACATAATCAAGCAATCAGGCAGCAATACCGTGCAGGTTGCGGATGATGTGCATGCTGTCCTGGACAGCTTGCAAGACCGCGTTCCCAGGGGGTTAGAGCTGGAAATACTCCGGGACAACTCCAGAAATATTCGCGATTCTTTAGCAGATGTACAACGAACCCTCCTCGAGGGGGCTTTACTGGCGGTTTTAACCGTTTTGATATTTCTTAAGGATTGGCGCAGTACTTTAATCAGCGCCCTGGCGATTCCAACCTCCATTATCGCTACCTTTTGGGTGATGAACTTACTGAATTTTACGCTCAATACTGTCTCCCTGGTAGCCTTATCGCTGTCGGTCGGGCTGTTAATCGATGATGCTATTGTGGTGGTAGAAAATATTTACCGCCATTTGAAAATGGGTAAAGCACCTCTTCTGGCAGCTGAACAGGCTACTGATCAGGTGGGGCTGGCGGTGACGGCTACGACTCTGGCAGTAGTGGCCGTATTCCTGCCGGTAGGAATGATGAGCGGAGTTGCGGGACAGTTCTTCAAGGAATTCGGTATTACGGTGGTGGTGGCGGTTCTGGTATCGTTGCTGGTGGCATTTACGCTGGTGCCGCTGCTGGCCTCACGGGTCTTGCGCGGCGAGGGAGATAAAACCAGCTTAGGTCCATTTACCGCTCTGGTGGATAGGTTTAATCAGGGTTTTGAAGGCTTGGCCCACAAATATGTGCGGAGCCTGGATGTGGTATTGAAAAAATACCGCTGGCGGGTTGTTACCGCCGCCTTCCTCCTTTTTGGGGGGAGTTTATTGATGCTGCCGATTTTGCCTTCCAGCTTTATCACCACTGGTGATGGGGCTGAATTTACCATTGCTGCTAACATGGATGCGGGGCTGAATCTAAGTGCGGCCAGTAAAACTACCGCCCAGATTGAGGCCGTTGCTGAATCTTATCCGGAGGTTATTAAAGTATATTCTGTGACTAAAAAAGACGAAGCCCGCATATATGTAGGCCTGACCGGAAAAAGAGAAAGGGAACGCGATATTTTCGATATAGCCCAGAGCTTGCGGCAGGATCTGGCCAGCATTCCCGGCGCCCAGACTTCTATCTTGATCAAGGACTTCTCGAATATTGAACAAAAAAATGTAGAATACCGGTTGCTAGGGCCGGAGTCCGGGGAATTATCAACCCAGGCCAACAAGATTCTGGCCATCATGAAATCTATGCCCGGGACGGTGGACGTGGACTCCAGTTTCAGGCCCGGAAATCCAGAACAGCGTTTGGAGGTCCGTACTCAGACGGCAGCAGATCTAGGGGTCAGCACTGGCCTGATTGCCGATACTCTCCGGACCATGTATACCGGAACGGTGGTAGGCGGACTGGCCGATGGTGATCAGCGCTACAATATTCGGGTGAGATTGCCGGAATCACAGCGGCAGGCCAGCAATGCTCTATCCGGTATATATCTGCCCACGGCGGGAAAGGATGGGACCCAGGCTCTGGTAGCTTTAAACCAGGTGGTGGAGCCAGTTTTCGCCAGTACACCGGGGGAGATACGTCGTTTTGACCGTTCCCGGGAAATCGTCCTATCGTGTAATCTATACGGCATATCACCGGGGGAATTTGAAAAAGCCTTCATGAGTAAAGTCGAGCAGGAGATTCAGCTACCGCCCGGCTATAGAATTGTAGCCGGCAGCTATTCGGAAGCTATGGCCGACAGCCAGAGGAACCTGACTTTTGCAATCATTACGGCTATCTTATTTATCTTTTTTGTTATGGCGGCTAATTTTGAAAGCTTCCTCGATCCGTTGGCCATTATGCTATCACTGCCTATGGCGATTATAGGTGCTGTGTTGGGACTGTTTTTGAGCGGAAGCGAATTAAGTATGATTTCTTCCATCGGTTTTATAATGCTGATGGGGCTGGTTACCAAGAATGCCATTCTTTTAATCGATTTTGCCAAACAACAGTTGGCGCAGGGATTGGATCGGCATACCGCCCTGCTAAATGCTGCGGCTACCCGGGTGCGGCCTATAATTATGACCAGCACCGCTATGGTTTTCGGCATGCTGCCTCTGGCTCTGGCCCTCGGTGCCGGGTCTGAAACCCGCAGTCCCATGGCTCATGCTATTATCGGCGGTTTGATTAGCTCCACGTTCCTGACTCTATTTGTGGTTCCCATCCTTTACACCTTGTTGGATGATGCCCGCCTTAAACTGTTTAAGACGATCGACAGGAATAGGGTGGAGGACAACCACCTTACCAGGTAGGTTTTACTTCAAGGTCTGATCCAAATAGTCTAAAACTTTTTTGACATTGTCATCGTTGTTGAAAGGTATACCGCCGTGGGCTACTCCGGGCATAATTTCGAGATAGACATTATCGTTGCCCAATACAGGTCTAAGTTTAGCCGCATATTCTATAGATTGCTGTACCGGCACCCAGTTGTCCACGGTGCCATGTTG
>JBAYYO010000012.1:0-18365 GCA_041672985.1 Syntrophomonas sp.
AGATTTCCACGCGCTGCTGTTCACCCAGCGACAATTGATTCACTTTGGCCCGGGGGTTAATATCCATTCCAAACTGATCAGATAGGTTCTGACTGGCCGCCTCAATCTCAACCCGGTTCAGAAAAAAACCTTGCCCTGAAACTCCCAGGGCTATATTCTCGGCTACAGTAAAATTATCCACCAGCCGTAAATGTTGGTAGATCATGCCCACTCCAACCCCCAGTGCATGGCGGGGAGAGCGAAGCTTAACAGTCTGCCCCTTAACTTTGATTATCCCGGCGTCAGGCTGATAAAGCCCTGCCAGTATACTCATCAAGGTAGATTTCCCGGCACCATTTTCACCTAAGAGGGCATGGATTTCGCCACCGTAAACCTTGAAAGTTATATCTTCATTGGCAATAACCCCCGGAAAGCTCTTGCTTATACCTGTCATCTCTATAATCGGAACGCGCAAATATATTCCCTCCAACCATAAAGGCGGCTTACGCCGCCTTTATCGGTAGTATAAGATCTTACTTAATCGCTTCAATCTTTCCATCGACACCTGCTACAAACCAATCCATACTCAACATTTCCACATCAGTCATCTTCTGCCCTTCTTTAATCTTTACAGTCCCGTCTTGAGCCTTGAGAGGTCCTTCGAATATATATAGCGAGCCGTTCTTAATAGCTTCCTGTTTATCGGTCACCAATTGTTTAACATCGGCAGGCACTTTATCTGATAGCGGCGCCAGAGCTACTATGCCCTGGTCAACCCCTCCCCAGTATGCTTCGCTCTTCCAGGTCTTATCCATTACTGATTGAACCGTCTTTACGTAGTAGGGTCCCCAGTTCCACACCGGCGATGTCAGGTTGGCATTAGGAGCAAACTGATGCATGTCGCTATTATAACCGATAGAGTATTTCTTGGCCTCTTCGGCCGCTTGCTGCGGGGTATATGTGTCCTGATGTTGGGCTATTACATCAGCACCGGCTTCCAGTAGACCCTTGGCAGCTTCCTTTTCCTTGGCAGGATCAAACCAGGTATTGGTCCACACTACTTTTACTTTAACATTAGGGTTAACCGACTGTGCTCCCAGAGCGAATGCATTGATTCCCCGGACTACCTCTGGAATCGGAAAAGCTGCCACATAACCCAAATTGTTGTTGGTGGTCATTTTGCCAGCTACGATACCACTCAGGTAACGCATTTGATAAATACGGCCAAAATATGTTCCAACGTTCTCAGCCGTATTTAATCCTGAGCAGTGCATGAAAACTACATCCGGATATTTTTTGGCTATTTCCAAAACCGCATCACCAAAACCAAAACTGGTGGCGAAAACTACCTTGCAGCCGTCCTGTACCAACTGATCAATACTCTTCTCGGCATCGGCTCCTTCAGGTACCTTCTCGAGGAATAAAGTCTCAACTTCCGGCATTTCTTTTTCCAGATACTTACGACCCTGATCCTGAGCATAGCTCCAACCTGCATCACCTGGTGAACCCACATAAATGAAACCGACTTTGAATTTTTCAGTAGTAGTGCCTTGATCTGGTGTCTTGGCCTCCTGTTTGCAACCAACCACAAAGACCGACAAGAATACTGCTACGAGCAATAGGACCCCCAGTTTTCTCAACTTCATGATTTATCCATACCTCCTATTTTTGTAGAATCCCCGCATTCTATCCCGGTGCCACTTGTAAAATGCGAGATACATCTTAATAAAATGAGCTTATTCTACATAATCCTTCCATATTCCTGCCCACTTTAGTAAACAAATAATATAATTTTTCTTTAATAGTAACCCCCGTAACCCTTAATATTACTCACCAGCGGCCCCCATATGTTCAAAAATATTGTAAGCGCCGCATTTTGTCCCCTGGCTTAACGAGAAGGCCCCCGTCATGATGCCCTCCTGGGCAACTGAAAGGTTGCGAGATAAAAACACCCCTTTATTATAATAACGAGTTGTCGTAATAAGCACTAAAATCCAGATAGAGTACCGTTTGGCTCTGATCAAAACTCCCGGATTCAGATGCTGCCGTTTCAAAACTATATTCTGCGGTTGGGTCCTCTTCCTGGACAGTAAGATTCTCTGTCGCAGCGGCGGGGACCTTATCTGCTTTTCCCAGCGATATTTTACTGCTGTTGATCACGTAAATCCGAGGTGCACTTTCAATTTTCAAAATAAATGACAACAGGTTGAAATAGCTTCCCCGGGCAATAATTTGAAAATCAACCGTTTGTAGAGGTGGGTCTGAATCCGTTTTCTGGCTGCCCGGCAATTTATTAACATTGGCATCTTCCTTATATTTAATCGATTGTATTTTAATATTTTCTTCCTGGGCACTTAATTCCAACGACTCTATAATGGTTGGGATCATAGGAACTGAGGGTATTTTTGCCTGCATTTTTCCGTACTCTGCCACTATTTTTTCGTTCTGTTCAATGTCTGCATATTGGCTCATTTTTTGTTGGAGCTGTTCGAGTTCCCTGGTAAGACTGGCCTTCTCTGCAGTAAGATGGTTTCTTTGGGCGTACAGCGGTCGAAACATAAAATAGTTAATTAAATAACCACCCCCTACTAATATTAGGATAACGAGCAAGGCAGCTTCCCGTTTTGACAATTTCACCTTTTTTCAGCCTCCCATTCCATTTCCATGATAAATTGGGCCTCATTGCTGTTCTCCTTCATTTCCGACGTTAAAAGCACTACCCCAGTAAACCGCGGGCTGATTTTTATTCCTGCTAACAATCTTGCTACAACACTATGTCCGGGACTAAATCCAGTCAGGACTACCTGGGGCGGTTTTATGTCTATTTCCACCATAGTTACCTCAGGTGGTATGACTTGGTCTATCTCATTTATAATGTCTGCATGGGACATCTTTATTTCAGCCAGGGTTGCTGCTTCTTTATTCTTGATGCCAATCGCTGCTTCTATTTCCTGAATTGGCTCAAGCACTAAGAACCTTTGTTCATAACTTTCGATTTCCGTTTTTAACCTTTCATTTTCTGTCTGTTGACTACTTAGTTCCCGACTCTGCGATGTATAGAGGCATACGGTCATAATTACCATCAAAGCAAATAGAAAAGAGCCTAACCCTAAAATGATAGGTATTCGAACTCGGGGCTTAGGTTCCAATAGATTGATCTTCAGCTCCAACGGACTCTCCATCATATCACCTCCGCGCTGCCAAACCGAGGGCCAGCGAGAAATCGTTCTGTAATTCAAGTCTTTCCGCATCACTGATATCCACTGGTAATAAAAGCCGTTGCATGGTATTAGCTGCCACTAACTCAACCTCCAAGCCCAACCCCAGTGCCAACCCGGCTTCCAACCCCCTGATGGCACTTCCACCGCAGAGCAGAATTTTTTCTATCGATTTTTCCCCATTACCGCTGCGGTCCTGCAGTTCATAATAGTCCCGAGCGGTTTTAACTTCATTTATTAACTCGTCCAATAGATAGTTATACTGACCGCCACCTTCAGTTGTTCCCCGCATGGTGATAACGTTGCTCCTGGGCTGGGTAAAGGAGCTGTAAAAAGCGTTATTATTGGCTGCCATAGAGTGATAAAAGACCGGGATGCCTTTATTAAACACGGTAAAATAGGAACGAGCCGAACCAATTGCCAATAGGGCCACCACCCTGGTACCATCTCCCCCCCAGGCTCGGTATAAAGCCAGTGGTTCGATTTCTACCACGGCTGGTTTTAATCCGGCGCTCTGGCAGGTAAGTACAATATCATCCACCTGTTGTTTGCGCACCGCCACAAAAAAGACTTCGGTTTTTCTGCCTCCCTTATCCTCAAACTGCCGAATTGGGAATATATCCAGGGCCGCTTCTTCTACGGGTATAGGTAAGAAAGTCGTGGCTTGATAATAGACTGCCGCTCTTAATTCGTCTGTTTTTAGACAGGGCATAATTAAATTGCGTATATATATCTGCTGTCCACTAACTGCAATTACCACCCTTTTCCCGGTCAGGTTCAACCTTCTTATCAGCACACCAATCTGTGTCCCAAGGCCTGCGGGATCAATTATTGTCCCGGCCTCTACCATTCCTGCCGGCGTCTGCATACTGCCAAATTTAATAATCCGTAAGCCGGCTTTTTCTCTCTGAATCGCCACAACTCGGACTTTACAGCTGCCTATGTCTAATCCGATTCCCGGTAAGCGGTTGAACAAGATTTATCCCCCCAAATTATTCCATTGATCGTTTTTATTATCGGTATTCCATAGCCCGGCATGCTTCAATTACTGCCCGGGCCGTTTTCTTTAGATTATGAGGGAGGGTTCATAACTTATAATTTTTCCGCGATCCAGATATTCCCGGGCTATAAAAGACCCATTTCTCTCTGGGCTCACAAGATTATAACCACCGGAGAACTGATAGGTAACCTGCACCTCCACCGCCCGCCGGGCTCCACCGAACATGGCCATAGAAGTAAATTGGTAGGTGCAAGCATCGGGCTGGGTCCCCAACTCATTTACCTTGACTACATCTCCGATGGCTATCTGACAGCTGTCATCATCGACAGCCAAATTCATCTCGGCATTACCACAGTTCAGTCGGGATGGCAGCTTTTCTATATTCAGGTTATCAACCTGATTAAGTTCACCGTAAACCAATTCCAAACCCCAGTCCACACCGGCATCAGCGGCCTGCCGGGCCTGCTGGGCCTCAAATTCATAATGACTGCTCCTATATTCCATTATGCCTACCTCCACAATCGTGGTCCCCAATACGCTTATAATCAAAAATATCATTAAAGCCATGATCATAATGCTGCCGCACTGAGACTGCCCATCAGTTTTTGGTATAGACACAGCGGTGCCCTCCTTTGGATTCCTTTACCCCGATGTTTCTATAAGGCGGGGATTAACGGTGGTAGATAGCTGATAGGTCAAACCGCCTACAGTTATATCAATATTAATTGTTACCATGGTGGCACCAGTACCAAAACTTAACTGGCTTACATTTTCTGCAATAGGTACCGTAGCAGTTCCGGTGCTCGTGGTAACAACGCGGTACAGTTGATTGTTCGCCCTGTAGTAACCTACTGATTCGCCCGGGGTGGATAGGCTTAGTATAATGCCGTCACCCTGTACTTCCACTGCCGATGCCCTGCGGATGTCTTCCCCAATTTGTTGCATGGCGCTGCGCGCTGAGTACTGGGCCTCTGCATTGGCTGCCAGCTTGGCGAAAGCGTTACTGCCGCTCCAATAGACTGATAACAGTCCCACCATCATTAAAGAGCCCAGACTAATCGCCGCCAATACCTCTACCAGAGTAGTACCCCGGTTAGGCCAGTCCCGGAACATACTACTCACCTCCAACTCCTCCTGATAATAGTGCTCAGTTGTAAACTGATGTTCTCGCCGCCCTGTGCCCATTCCACCGTCACCATAACATCATACAGATTAGGATAAGCGGCCAGCGGTTCCAGACGCGTTATCTCATTGGTCAGATCCGGGCTCAGACTCGCACAGGAGAGACCTAGTTCTTGTGCCGATTTACCAGCGTTGGATTCATCTAGTTTTTCCGGTTCCGAGCGCAGGCTTTCTAGTATGGAGGCGGCATAATTGACTGCCGTAGTTTGCTGACGGGCTTCAGTCATCCAGTGGGCAACCGGACTGAAAACCGCTAAAATGCTGCCTGCCAGCAGAGATAAGAGAACCAGTGCTGCCAGGATCTCAATCAGGGTTTGACCTATTTCATTATTTTTCTGCGCATCTTTATAAGCAGACATTAGTAGTCCCTCCATTATCGCCCAGTTTACGCTGATTTTAGGATTGGCCTGGATCTGGCAGCATTTAGCTTTGACAGCCTCTGAATATCTTGGGGTGACAAAGCTCTGGCGGGATTATTAAAGGTTAATAACTACCGTTGAGGAAAGGGAGAGATGGGGGGCATTCATTGCTATATAAATAAACCTGAATATAGATCAATTATCTCTTTTCCATACATCCACACCAACCAGGCCGCCATGGATAGAAAAGGGCCGAATGTAATGGCGGTTTTGCGGTTTGCCTTCCCCAGGAGAAGTAAAAGCACCGCCCATAAACCACCCATTAGAGATGCCAGGAACAGAGTAATTATGGAGCCCTCATAACCAATGAAGGCTCCGATGACGGCAGCCAGTTTGATATCCCCGCCGCCCATCCCCCCTCGTGACAGGAGGGCAGCGCCCAGTAAAATACCCCCAAATAATACCAGCCCGATTACAGCTGCTCTAATCCCGATAGTATAGAAAGACAGCAAAAGTCCCATTATTATACCCGGATAGGTAATACGGTCAGGAATTATGCCCTCCTCGATATCAGTAAAGGCGGTTATGATTAAAAGCACGGTAAATATATATCCCACTCCCGCCGCTATAGTTAATCCCCACTTATTAAAGATTAGCAGGAAGCTTAGTACAGTCAAAAGTTCTACCAGCGGATAGCGCAGGCTGATTCGTTGCCCACAATAGCGGCACCGGCCCCCCAGCCATATATAACTGAATACCGGAATCAGATCACCGGTCTTCAGGTTATGTCCGCAGTCGGGGCAGTGACTCCCGGGCCACAGCACTGATTCCTTCCTGGGAATGCGATGGATAACCACATTCAGGAACGATCCCATTATTAGCGCTATAATTATTACCCATAATTTTATAAGCATCGATACCTCATCATTGTGCTAAGCGATTATTCTCTTAATTTTAGGGCTTTTATACTCCAGTACTGGGAGTAAAAACACTGCCTTCGGTTAGTGTTTGTTCATGCGTATCATAAACCCCTACAGTAGGTGTCCATTTAACCACGTAAGCTGTATTGCCTCCACCCTCAAGGGCAAAATCGCCACCGGAAGTAGGTGTTTTGCCGGGTTCGAAGTAATCTGCTCTTATGTCAACCAATGCCCCTACCGGATTTCCGGTGCTGGTTTCTTGAATCCTGGCAGCGCTTATAATACCTGCAGCCGTTACTGCATCGGATTTCACTTTGGATTCATTTAATATACCATTATACCTTGGTATTGCAATCGCTGCCAATACCACCAAAACTGCCATAACAATAACCAATTCTACCAAAGTAAAACCCTTTTGCCCTTCCCCCCTGTCCATCCTGCTGCGCATTTTCCTCAACATTCTATCACCTCCCTTAATATGTATTCGACTCAATTTCTAACTCGGTACAGGCAAATAGCATCACCTCCCGCAATCAACACCCTGGTGATCTAAAGGGTCATATTCCCACCAGATTCACCATGTCCAACATAGGCAGCAGCATTGCTATTACTGCCCCTCCGACCAGAATAGCCACCAGAACTATAAGCAGCGGTTCTATTATGGTGATCAGGGTATCAAGCGTATGCATTAACTCGCGTTCATAATAATCGGACAGTTGCATCAGCATTTCGTCCAGGGCACCAGTTTCCTCCCCCACCGCTATCATATCGGTTACCATCGGCTCAAATACCCCACTTCTCTGCAAAGGACCGGCGATGCTGTCGCCTGCCTTAATACTGCGGCAAGCTCCGGCTATGGCCTCGCCCACTACGGAATTGCCTACGGTCTCTGCGACTACTTCCAATGCTTGTAATACGGGAATGCCGCTTTTGATCAGAATTCCCAGGGTACTGGCAAAACGAGCTATAATAATCTGTTTTATCGTCCTGCCCAGCACCGGCAGCCGCAAAAGTAAGTTGTCGAAGAACAATCGCCCCCCGTGAGTTGTACGGGAACGTTTTATGAAATACAGCGCAACACCTGTACCGGGGATGATGTATAGGCCTCCGCTTTTCAGGCTACTGCCTGCCCCTAATAGCAGGCGTGTAGGCCAGGGGAGGGCGACCCCCGAAGATTGAAAAATACCTGCCAATCTGGGCATTACAAAGGTAACTATGAGAATAACCACTAACACCGCAAAAATGCTGGTAATAGCAGGGTAAATCGATGCTGATTTAAGCTTGGAGTTAAACTCCTGTTCCCGTTCCAGATGAATGCATAGCCTATTAAGTACAGCATCAAGGGCCCCTCCCAGTTCGCCAGCCTTTATCATACTTACATAGACCCGGGGAAATATTTGCGGGTGTCGGTTTAACGCTTCCCACAGCGCTAGACCGGATTCGATATCGCCAGCTATTATAAGGACCGCCTCTTTCAACCTGTTATTGGAGGTCTGCTCCGCCAGAATCTTCAGACTGCGTAAAATAGACAGCCCGGCCGCCAGCATAACTGATAACTGGCGGGTCATAATGGCCAGGTCGGGAGTACTCACCCGCGCCAGTCTGTTCAACTCTAAATCAATAGAAATATCCTTATGAGCGCTGCGCTCTTTTAAGGAGACAATGTAATAGTTCTGTCCTAAAAGCCCTTCAACCACGGCGTTCTTATGTTCTGCATCCAAGATTCCAGCTCTCAAGCGGCCCTGCCCATCCCTAGCCCGGTACTCAAATCTCAAGAACGTTCCCCCCTTTAGATATACACCCCTTGTTCCTCCGACACCTTATCTGCCCTTTCAGGCGATATCTTATTTTGCCGGGATAGCATTTGCACAGCTTTGTACATGCTTATCATCCCCTGGGATGCTCCGGTCTGAATAGCGGAATAAATCTGATGAACTTTGTTGGCGCGGATCATGTTTCTTATGGCAGAATTCATAACCAATATCTCGGCCGCCAGCAATCGAGAATCCCCCTCCCGGGAAGGGATAAGCTGCTGACTAATGATTCCCAACAGGCAAGTTGCTAATTGGAGTCTGACCTGCGGTTGTTGGTGAGGAGGGAATACATCGATGATCCGTTCCAGGGTTGGAACAGCACCGCCGGAATGGAGGGATGCCAGTACCAGATGCCCTGTCTCAGCAGCTGTAATTGCTATAGAGATGGTTTCCAGATCCCGCATTTCCCCTACCATAATAATATCGGGATCCTGACGCAAGGCGGATCTTAGACCCTGAGCAAAAGAAGGTGTATCGCTTCCTATTTCACGTTGATTAATAATGCAGGTCCCATGCTGGTGCAGATATTCAATCGGGTCTTCCAGTGTTATTACATTACACTCCCGGGTATGGTTTATGAAATCCAGCATACCCGCCAGCGTGGTTGACTTGCCGCTGCCGGTTGCACCGGTTACCAGAATCAGGCCCCTTTCCTTCACGCTCAGTTCCCGGACGATGGGTGGCAGTCCCAGGCTCCCCAGTTGGGGAATTGCAACGGGTATTATCCGCACTGCCACCGCCCAAACACCACGTTGGATATAAAGGTTTATCCTGGCACGACCCACCCCCGGAAATGAGAGGGCGAAATCCACCTGGCCACATTTATTGAACCTTTCTCTAATCATATCGTTGGGCATCATGTCCTCCGCCAATTTCTTGATATCCTGCTCATCGAGGGATGCATCCTCAGGATAAGACAGAAGCCGGCCATTAACCCGATATACCGGGGGACAATTCACAATTATATGAACATCAGAAGCCCCCTTTTGGACTCCTTTACTGATGATGTCAACAGCTGTTTTCTCTGCCATTGTTTATTCCTCCAAACAGACTGCCTTTATTGTCTCTTCCAGTGAGGTCAACCCCTGGCGGGCTTTGGCCAGCCCATCCTTCCTGATAGAAATCATTCCTTCTTCAATGGCCACCGCTTGGATCTCATCTGAATTAGCTCCCCGATTGACGGCCGCTCGCACCAGTGGTCCCATTAGCATGAGCTCCTGCAAAGCTATGCGCCCCTGATATCCAAGTTGCCGGCACATGTTGCATCCTGCCGGGCGATAGAATTCGTGTCCGTTTTCCTCGGATATTCCTAAACCTTCGGCTGTCCTCTCGTCAAGAGTGTACTTAGTGCGGCAATGCTCACAAAGCCGGCGGACCAATCTTTGTGATACTACCCCCGCCAGAGAGGTTGCCAGCAGATAGCCCTCAATTCCCATCTCCGCCAAACGGGCGACTGTACCGGCAGCACTGTTGGTATGCAGGGTAGACAATACCAGATGACCGGTCAGAGCAGCTTGTACTGCCAACTGAGCGGTAGCATAATCACGAATCTCCCCCACCATAATGATATCCGGATCCTGACGCAAAATTGCGCCCAGACCACCCGCAAACGTAAGACCAGCTTTGTTATTGACCTGCACCTGATTAATGCCGGGGAGAGAATATTCGATGGGATCTTCCAGGGTAATGACGTTTTTGGTGGTTGAATTGATTTTACCAAGCAACGCATACAGGGTAGTCGTTTTCCCGGAACCTGTTGCCCCGGTCACTAAAATCATTCCATGGGGTCGTTGTGATAAAGAATGCAAACGGTTCATGTTGGAGGCGCTTAAGCCCAACCGTTCAATATCTGTCAGGGCATGGGCCCGATCCAAAACTCGCATCACTACTTTTTCCCCATAACAGGCGGGCAGGGTTGAAATGCGAAAATCAACCTCGCGCTCCTCAATCATGGTGCGGAATCGCCCGTCTTGCGGGAGCCGTTTTTCAGATATGTCCATCCCGGCCATAATCTTAATCCGGGAAACCAGGGCTGGCAAAAATAATTTTGATAAATTAAAAACCGGGTAAAGCTCTCCATCCACCCTAAAGCGAATACTAACATCGTTTTGCTGAGCCTCGATGTGAATGTCACTGCAACATACCTGCACTGCCTTAAGCAGGAGTAAATTAACAATGCGAATAATCGGGGCATCATCATCAACCTTTATCGCTGGCGATTCTTTCCGGCCTGCAGTGAGCTTTTTTACGCTCTGCTGCAATTCCCCCAATACTTTCTCTATATCCGGCTCCATACGGAAAGCCATAAATTGGCTTATAGTCGTGGTTATTTCTTTTTCATCGGCGTATACTGGTATTACCTCTAAACCAGTAGCCATCCGCACATCATCCATGATTTGATGATTTAAGGGGAAAGTTATGGCTATCGTTATGGAATGCTTGTTGCGGGCTACGGGCAGTACCTTCCTGAGGCGCATCATTTGTGGTGACAGGAGCTTCACCGCTTCGCTGTCAATCTTAATATTCATCAATTTGATATGGGTAATGCCCGAGGTAAAACCGATAGTTTCCCCCTGGTGCGCTTCCTCCAATACATATTTGTCCATCCTCAAGTCACCCAATTCTTTACCCATTTCCTTTTGTTCACACTTAGCAATCACCACTCCGATTGACTTCATAAATAAACCATTTTAGTGTTTATTTGGCCAATTTTGTATATCGTTCTCGCTGTATACATATAATTCCTTTTTTTATATGGTTTTTATTTTCGCCATTATTGGCCCTAATTTTACATATTGTGTCATGTTATTCGGATATAAAAAACAGAGCCCCGGTTACGACTTAGTAACCGTGCTCTGTTTTTATTCTGGGCATCTTAAAATTATCCGTATTTAGGTTAATTTTCATAACGGGCTGCTATGGGCATTCTCCGCCCCGCCCCAAAGGCCCGGGTACTGAGTTTTAATCCGGGGGCAGCCTGTTTGCGCTTATACTCATTTTTATTTACGGTCTGCAGCACCCAGCGGACTGTCGCTGGTTCATAACCGCGAGCAATGATGTCGTCTGCGGAAAGATTATCTTCAATATAATAATTTAATATGGCATCCAGAATAGGATAAGGTGGCAGGGTATCCTGATCAACTTGTCCCGGCCGTAATTCTGCCGAGGGAGGTTTTTCAACAGTGGATCTGGGTATCAGTTCCTGGTCCTGATTAATGAATGAGGTAAGTTCATATACTACCGTCTTGGGAATATCCGCCAGCACACTGAGTCCCCCGCACATATCACCATAGAGGGTACAATAACCGACTGCTATTTCGCTCTTATTACCGGTGGGCAGTACCATAGATCCATATTTATTTGATAACGCCATCAAGATGTTGCCCCGTATTCTGGCCTGAATATTCTCTTCGGTGACGTCCGGTTCCTTGCCCTGGAAGTGTTCCTGGAGAGAACTCCTATAAACAGAAAATATATCGACTATAGGTATCACCTTGCACTCTATGCCCAGATTTTGGGCTAGCAGCAGCGAGTCATCTACACTGCCTGCTGATGAATACTGTGATGGCATGGATACACCCAGAACATTCTCTTTACCCAGAGCCTCCACCGCCAAACAAGCTGTCACTGCTGAATCAATGCCCCCGGATAAACCAATAATCGCGCTGGTAAAACCGCATTTTTTAAAATAATCGCGAATTCCCAAAACCAGAGCCTGGTAGAGATATTGCATCTCATCGTCTGCCTTGCAGAAATTGATTTCTCCCTCTTTATTCGTGTCAATAATCTGGATATGTTCTTCAAAGGCTGGCAATATGGCAGCAATTTCGCCGTATTTATCCACCAACATGCTCTGTCCATCGAATATCAGTTGATCATTAGCGCCGACCTGATTCAGGTCTATTAACGGTACACCGTGATTTCTAGCCTGCTTGCTCATCAAGCGGTATCTTACATCTTCTTTGTTAAGGAAATAGGGCGAGGCAGAAATGTTTATTAATAAGTCAACCCCCTGTTGGACCAGTTCTGCGATGGGGTCAAATTCATAAGTGACCGCCCCTTTCCATAATTCCGGTTCATTCCAGGCATCTTCACCAATTGATATGCCCAAACGAATACCTTTGAAAGTTACCGTGTTAACCGATTCCGCAGGATCAAAATATCCGGCCTCATCAAAGCCATCATAAGCCGGCAGAAGGGATTTGGGTTGGCTTAAGAGTATTTCTCCATGATAAATTAATAGGGCCGAATTATATAGGCCATGGCCGATATGTTTATCCGTAGGTAAAGGCGCTCCCAACAAAATGCCGGTCTCTTTATAATGCATCGATAACTCTTGTATTTTCTGAATGGCCTCATTTACCCGCTCCAGAAACGCGGGCTTGGCTAACAAATCTCGGGGAGGGTAACCAACCAGAAATAATTCGGGCAATACTAATAGATCTGTTTGCCGGGCATGACAAATCGACCAGACCTCTTCTATCCTCTGTAAATTACCTTTGATATCTCCTACCACCGGATTCAATTGCGCCATGGCAACTTTCAAAGCATTTCCTCCTCTTATTGCCTAAAATCATAATCCTCATGATTATTCCAGCAGGTTTTTGTTTCGAATCTCCTGTAAAATTTCATTAATAATCAGGTCCAATTTCTTACCACTGGTATCAATTCGTATATCCGCACAAGCATAGTAGGGGTTCCGTGCTTGTAACAGTGTTTCAATTTCCTGTATACTGATATTTTTCTTTAATAGCGGCCGGGTTCCTTTCTTGCGGTTTACCCGAGCATAAATATCCTCCGGTCTGGCATCCAGGCCTATTAATATACTGTTTTCTTTTAGGGCGGCCAGGTTTTCGCTTAATAAAACAGCCCCCCCGCCGGTGGCAATAACAATATCCTCCCGTTTCCCCAGTTTCTTCACCATCAGGCTCTCCTCGGACCGAAATCGGACCTCGCCGTGGCGCTTGAATATTTCAGCAATAGACATACCGCTTACCAACTCAATTTCGCGATCTATATCAACAAAATCCTTTTTCAGCTGTTGAGCCAGTTTAGCACCTACAGAACTTTTACCCGTTCCCATAAAACCAATTAAGACTAAGTTTTTTCCCATCTCCATACCTTTCGCAAGTAATTACAATAGCAATCGTAGGAATCCCTAATCTGCTCTATAAAATCTCCCCCAAACTTGTCTAACAACGCATCCGCAATCCCATAAGCCAGCATCGCTTCTCCTACCACGCTGGCAGCCGGAACCGCACAGATATCAGAGCGTTCCACATCAGCTTTTTCTTCCGCCCAGGTATCCGTATTTACGCTCAGCAATGGCTTATAGAGAGTAGGAATAGGCTTCATATAAGCACGGGCCCATATCGTTTCACCATTACTCATCCCCCCCTCTATTCCTCCGGCATGGTTGGAGAGACGAAAAATACCTTTATCAGGATGGTAATGTATCTCGTCATGAACCATTGAGCCTGGAGAACTAGCGTTATTTATACCGTCACCTATTTCGACTGCCTTTATGGCCGGAATAGTCATTAAAAGGCTGCTCAAGCGGGCATCCAGCCGGTCCTCCCAGCATGTATAAGTCCCAATCCCAGGCGGTAAACCTAAGGCGCCCACCTCAAAGCTCCCCCCTAAAGATTCGCCGGCCTGACGAGCCTGGTCAATTGATGCCCTCATAAGGCCTTCTTTTTCATTATCAGGACAACGCACGCTGGAAGCCTCGACCCGGGCCAGGAAATCGGCCCATCCCTGAAGGCTGACCGGTTCAGGTGCAGCTCTCACTTCGCCAATAGATAATACCTGGCTGTAAATATATATGTTGAAACATTCTAATAATTTCCTAAATATCGCTCCTGCAGCTACTCGGGAAGCAGTTTCTCTGGCACTGGCTCTCTCCAATATATTACGCATATCGCTATGGTTATATTTCATCGCTCCGGCAAGGTCAGCATGGCCGGGTCGTGGTCTTTTCACCGCTCGATCCCCGGCCTGGGCAGCGTTTTCTGCCGCCATAATATCCTGCCAGTTTTCCCAATCCCGATTACGGATACTAAGGGCGATAGGACTACCGGTAGTCCTGCCTGCCCTTATACCGGCCAATATCTCAACTTCGTCTGACTCAATGGTCATACGCCCACCCCGGCCATAACCTTTTTGCCTGCGCTGCAGCTGCAGATTAATATCGTCTGAACCGATCTCCATTCCCGCAGGCATACCCTCAATAATTGTAACCAGAGCTTTGCCATGTGACTCCCCGGCGGTAGAATATCTGAGCATCAAAATCCTCCTATTTCTTTCTTATATATCCTCCCTGGAAATGTTTAGGTTCCATAAACACTACAAAAGCGTCCGGCTCCATAGCATAAATCTTTTCAGTTACTAATCGAGCCAGATGGCGTTTCAAAACCATATTCAACACAATCTTGTGCCCGGCTTTGCCTTCAGCCTCCCAAGTGGTAACCGGAAACCCCTCGGTTCGCAATTCATCGACGATATGGCAATGATCCCGGTCAATGATCACCTGAACGCCTCGATAACCTAAAGCTAGTCGGTCCTCTATAACACTGCCCACAATTACCCCTAGGGCAAACCCCAGACAAAATACCCCCAGTTTTAAGGGCTCACTCAATGCTCCTACTACCATCCCCAATGCTACCGTATAGACCAGGATCTCAAAGAACCCTATAATGGCAGCTGTCCACTTGTCACCCCTGATAATAAGAATCATGCGAATAGTACCCAGTGAAACATCAATAATGCGTGCGAAAAATATAAACAAAAGCTGCCAAATCATGGTCTGCCTCCTCTGCTACCAGCCTGCCGGCGGGTTTTCTGATATCCTGACCCGCCCGGCTACCGGGTTAACAATTATATATATGCGCTTACTACTGTTCTGTAAGGTAACCGTTCCTCCCGAGGTGGGAGCTCCCCCAGCTGAAAAGCCACAGACTGGCAATAAACTCTCTTGCTTCGTAAATGTCGTCCTGCCCAGGAAGGTTATACCCGATTTAAGATAATAAGCTGATTGTCCTTTTATCTTATATTTAGCATGATCAGGATAAAATACCACCGTGGTTGGCTGACCACTGGTTATGGCTTGCTGGCGCGCCATCCGCAGCAGGGAGGTCATTTGTCTGGCATCAGCCTGTAACTTCGCATTGTCAAGCGGCCTGGCTAGTGCAGGAAACGCCATTGCCATTATGAGAGCCATGAGAGCCATGACGGCTATGATTTCTACAAGGGTAAACCCTTTAGCCTCTTTGACAACTATTTAGAATCACTTCCTTCATATAAGCCAGGGGTGGTTGGACGCCAGTGAGAATCTCCAGGGTTAAGGCTCCCTGATGAACCAGCATGGATGATCCGTTTATAGTCTTAAGCTGCCTCGCCTCAGCCATGGCCAGAAACCGGGTTACCAAAGGATTGTATATCAGGTCATATATCACTGCAGCACCCCGCACCTTATCTAACGAACTAACTGGTGTGCCCTTAATATTAGGAAACATTCCTACCGGGGTGCAGTTAATAACAAGGTCGGCCTGGGCGCTTAAATGGATGAACAATTCGTCATTCATCCGCATCCCCGATGCCTTACCCCCAGGTAATTGATTGACAAACTCAGCCAGGGCTGCAGCCTTGTCCTGCTCAATATCAAGAATGTCAATCTGCTCAGCCCCTGCTGAACTCAATTCATAAGCGATTGAATAGGCAGCTCCCCCGGCTCCAATCATAATAACCCGATGAATGGATTGTATCCCTTCCTCTTCGAGGCTGGCCATAAAACCCCTTCCATCCGTATTGTAACCGACTAAATGACCATTTTTATTTCTAATCAGGTTTACCGCTTCACAGGCACTGGCTTCAGGGGACAGCTCGTCCAAAAACTGAATAACCTCTTTTTTATAGGGCACAGTAACATTTACACCTATAAAGTTGAGCGCCCTCAGTCCCTCAAGAGATGCCCGTAAACAGCCCGGTGCGACTTGCAGGGGCAGATATACATAATTCAACCCCATCTTGGCCAGGGTAGAATTATGCATCAGGGGCGACAGGCTATGCCCGAGCGGATTACCGATGATGCCCATCAGCGCTGTCTGGTGGTTGACTATCATTTAATCCTCACTTCCGTTGTCCAGGAACTTTCTTAAGCAGATGATGCAAAACAAAGAGTTCCAGAGTACGATTAATTTTCGTTCCTATAAATTCCCTTCTCGCCAAGGGCTTTACCAGAATTGTAAATAAGCCGGCCCGATTCCCCCCCAGAACATCTGTAAATATCTGGTCACCCACCACCGCCGTCTGAGCAGCGCGAACTCCCATAATGTCTATAGCTCGATGGAAAGAACCGCGGCGGGGTTTTGCCGCCCGGTGAATGAAAGGTATATCCAATCGCTCCGCAACCTTCCTAATCCTCTGTTCACCATTATTGGATAATATGCAGGCTTTAAAGCCGGCCGTCTTTATAAGCTTGAACCACTCTTCCACCTCTGACCTTAATTCGTTGCTGTTCCATTCAGTGATAGTATTATCAAGATCCATTATAAAGGCGCTAATATTCTGTTCTCGAAGGTGGTTTAATGGTATATCAAGCAGAGTATCCACATAGATCCGTGGGTAGAGCAAATCAAACATCAAATACCCCTTTAAATAAATTTAGTCATTTCTTTTCTAAACAACGCGGCAGCCAGTTCAGGTGCAACCGGATTCATATATATACCCGTAGAGATATCTACCCCGGTGGTCACTAACAACCGCGGGGTTATTTCCATATACCAGTGAAAGCCCGGTTGATAGGGTAAATTCACCGGTGCCGTATTGATCACAAAATTATAAGCAGGATTTCGCAGGGTTACAATCATCATCTGCATAAAATTCCGGCAAACAGCGGCCAGATCAGAAATTTGAGCTTCACTAATGGCTCCGAATTGCTCGCCATGCTGTTTGGGTATGATCCAGGTTTCATAAGAAAACCTGGATGCATAGGGACAAATAAGCAAAAAATGTTCGCTTTCATGAATCAGCCTTATATTAAACTTCTTTTCCTGTTCGATTATGGAGCACAAGAGACATTGCTTATTTTTATTATAATAATCAACTACTCCCGAATTGCATCGGGGTACAAACGGCACTCCCATGATTTGACTGTGGCTGTGTTCTAAAGAAGCTCCCGCAAAAATTCCCCGATTCTTATAAATTTGTATATATTTTATCCGTTCATCCGTAGATAAATCGTTATAGCGCAATTTAAGTATCTTCAATACCTGCGAGATTTTTTCAGGTCCATAATCATGCAGATCAACTCCGTGTTCAGGAGTTTCAATAATAACCTCCTGCCTGCCTATACCGTTGAAATTACTATAAATACCCGCTTGTGTTTTCGCCAACACTCCCTCCAGCTGAAAAACCGAAAACTTATTAGGCACAACCCGAATTGACCAACCGGGTGCGTTGGCTGCTGAACAATTTTCCCGGCAGGCAATTATTTCTGGAGGCGTAGATGATTCATGGCCCTCGCAGAAAGGACAAAATATATTATTGCCATAGGGATCGATACCACGTCTCTTAATTGGGAAATCATGTGGTTTTAAAGCCATATCGGGGGCAACAGCTACCCAATTATTCTTTACTAAATCCCTTCTTATTTCCGCCATCCTGTACTGCCTCCTTAAAATACGATGCCCGGCTTCTGTTAATGATAACCCAAATTACTATTATCCAAAAATATCTACTACCTAATTATATTCTATTCTTTACTTTTCTCCACCGACTGCGTATGTAAAATTTATTATTAATACTTTTTGTTTATAACTTATATGAATGAAACGTCCCGGGGTAAGGATTTAATTCAGATAATAACTCCGAAGTAAATCCTTATCCCAGCGCCA